>SKHV01000495.1 GCA_007116765.1 Prolixibacteraceae bacterium
CCAAGTCGCGAATCGGAATTTTATTTGAGTTTATCGCCCAACCCGGCCTCTCACGAAACCACACTCACCATCGAAAGCACTTCGCCCGAAAAAACCTTCGACGATACTGTGCCGTGGGATGTAGAAGTGTACTCTGGAACACAAACATTAATAACGAAACAAAGCGGTCTGCGCGGTCAAAGCACGCAAATACACACCGCGGGCTTGAAAGAAGGCATTTACATAGTGCGGGTAAACTACAATCCCGATGGAAAGCCGGGAGGAATTTTGAGTGCCAAACTGGTGGTGAAACGCTAAGTGTTTTTAAATAAAGAATGTTCAATGTTAATAATATTATGAGTGCCTAAAATGTACAAACATCATAACTATAGAACTATGAAAAACTACAAGAATAATTTGAGATTTGTAATATTCCTTGTTGCGATTACAATTGTTAATGGTGCATGCAAAAAGGAATCTTGGCCACCAGATTTCGGGATGGGAAAGGGCTATTTCTATTGGTTTGAAAACAATAAGCTTTGGCTGAAACGAGATCGCAACCATCTTTCCATCCGTTTTTATGAAGACTATGGCAAAGCTTTTCACGACAGCATTTTGGATGCATACGGAATTCAAACGGTTTGGGCACAAACCTTCGACAAGCATCCACCAATGCCCGGATACTACAGGGTTACGAGAAGTCCGGCTGAAGACTATTACACCAGCTATGGGGACACTACCCTTAACCGGATGGGGAATCTACCCGAAATTGAATTTGTGTTACCAGTATTTTACAAAAATGAAGATTTCCAGGACTTAAAACTAATGCCAAAAATTCTATATACATTCCATGAAAGTATAACTGAAGCAAGGCAAGTTGAGATTCTGGACAGCCTAATTACTTTTGATAATATTGAATTACGTCAACTATTCCCTGGAGAGGAGTGGTGTACGTACCATATTTATGTTACTAAATCATCTCCGGCATGCCCTTATACCTTATACCATCGGTATTATGAAACTGGTTTTTTTGAGGCAATTGACATGGATTGGAGCTTTACTTCGCAATGGCTAATAAACAAATAATAAAACATTTAACCCAAAAACTTGAAACTATGAAAAATTTACAAAAACACTTGCTGATATCATTAATGCTTTTGTTTGCAACATCTTTCACATCAATCGGGCAGGAATGGTATATCAAACAAAACGGTAATCAAGTCACATTAACTCCAAAAGAGAACACGTGGGTTCTTTATATACCCGATACAATTTATAACAAATAAGTTTGAATAAAATGAAGAATAAAATAAATATAACATTATTCTACAAAGCAATAACAATATATTGTTTCATTGTTATTGCTTTGTTAGCTTTTGCTGGTTGCGAAAAGAGTGAAAATTCTAATGAAAAAGACTTATACCTCTTTGCTAAAGTCGAAAATGCCATTGAATACAGCTCAGTTGTTGCAGTTAAACTTATGATAAGAGATAAAATGGGGAACGATGTAGAACTTGCCCGTGGCGATTGGAAAGATAACGGTTTCGCAATTTCACTACCAAAAATAAACCGAAATAATTATGGTGAGTCAAATTTGCCTTTGTTGCCGTCAGTGATATATGATAATTTGAATACTATAACTACTAACAACAGAAACGCAAGAAATAGAATTCCTGAATTCAGGGGCGTTGATAAAGAAGGAAATAAGATTGCTGAGTTCGTTCCTCGTAAAATAGATGAAGATGGAAACATGGTTTGGGTTCAATTTAATTATGTTGACTCTGATGTTATTATTTCAGGTTACATTGAGGCAGGAACTATTGTTCTCGATTATATTGACGAGGAAACAGGATCTATGTCTAATTGGATATGGGAAAATAAAACGATTTATTTGATTGATTATGAGGAAGGGTGGAATGCTTCAAGTCATTCAAGTTTTCAATCCTCTAGCGGGGAAACAATACAGAAGTATTCAACCATTCCTACTAGTAGTAATTTGAAATGGTATGCTAGAGATGATTTATAAACAATAAGTGTCTAATTATTAAACTAAAACAAATTGAATATGAAACAGTATTTATTACTATTTATGATGAGAATTTTAATCCGAGTTTGGCAAATAATGAAGTTAAAACAAGTTTAAAAACAATTTCAAATCTTCTGTTTAGTTTAAGTGGCAATACAACAGGACAAGCGCAAACAGCTACGTTACACGCACTAAATCTTTGGAGTGAACAATTGTTTGGTAATGTGCCTGTTGATATTAATATTGAACTGATTCCAATGGGTGCGAATGTTCTTGGTGCTTCGTATCGTACACCGAGCCATCTGATTGATGGAACATATTACCCGTCACCATTAGCAAATCAATTATTAGGTTACAATTTTTCTTCCCAAAGGGATATTCTAATAGAAATGAACTCGAATTATCCTTGGTACTTTGGTTTAGATGGTAATACTACTGGGTACGATTGGGTTACCATCATGTTGCACGAAGTAACACACGGCTTAGGCTTCTTCCCATTAGTTGGTAGCAATGGAGCTTATATCTATACGACTTCAAGTGGTAGTTCATCCTCCACGAGCTATCCCGGAATTTACGATAGGCAGTTGTATCAAGGTGCTACAGGTAATACTTGTTTAACAGACCTTAATCAATCTCAACGTGCAGCGTTGGTTATAAGTAGCAATCTGTTTGCGGGTAAACCAGGTTCACATTTATTGGCAGCAAATGGCGGTACTCGTGTTAAAATGTATGCCCCTAATCCATGGCGACCTGGCTCAAGTGTTTCACACTGGGATTGGTCTGTAACTTACTTTCCAAATTTTATGAGACATGCCTATGCTAGTCCTTTACATACTTTTAATACAAGAAAAATTGGGATAATGCGAGATATGGGTTGGGAAACGTGTGATATAACCATCTCCGGCCCCATCTCCGGCCCCCAACAACTCTGCTCCACCGTTGCCACTTATACCCTCAACAACCTGCCTGCGGTCGATTCCATTATTTGGGAACATGGGACTTTCCTTACAATTGAGTCGGGTCAAAACACCAATTCGTCGCTTATAAAGGCAACGGGCAACGGAAGCAGTTGGGTACAGGCACGGCTGGTCACCCACTGCGGCAGCATCACCCTGCCCCGTAAAACAGTATGGGCCGGTTCTCGCTGGCCAACAATTCTGTTGTGCCCGGTTAACAATGACTACCCCGGAAGTGTGGGGCCATCGGTGGCTTGTGGCAATACCGGCCAGGTTTATTGGCTGTATGCTCACGGAGCAAACCTGTCTGCCAATGATGCTGACTACCGCTGGAAGTTTTATTCATCCAATCCTTTTGAACTGCCTGTGCAGGCCATAGGTCGGCAAGTAGAATTTGGAAGTGCTACGCCCGGAAGCTTTACCGTGTCCTTACAGTATAACGGAGAATGCGGCTGGAGCAACGAGGTTTTTAGCAATATCTGCATAGAGCCAAGTCGCGAGTCGGAATTTTATTTGAGTTTATCGCCCAACCCGGCCTCTCACGAAACCACACTCACCATCGAAAGCACTTCGCCCGAAAAAACCTTCGACGATACAGTGCCGTGGGATGTAGAAGTGTACTCTGGAACACAAACATTAATAACGAAACAAAGCGGTCTGCGCGGTCAAAGCACGCAAATACACACCGCAGGCTTGAAAGAAGGCATTTACATAGTGCGGGTAAACTACAATCCCGATGGAAAACCGGGAGGAATTTTGACTGCCAAACTGGTGGTGAAACGCTAAAATAATTAATTGGCACGCAACCTCTTGACTGCTTGAATCGTCAATACTAAATAACAAGAAATAAATACTAGTAAAAATTAGTGATTATAGTTTATTTTAGGATTGTAAATAATTAACCACCAATTGAAATGCATATGAAAAATTTAAAA
>SKHV01000136.1 GCA_007116765.1 Prolixibacteraceae bacterium
CATTACCAACCAGTTTATCGATGGAGTAAAAGATATTCTTACTGCCGCCCTGGTAGTGGGGCTGGCTGCAGGTATTGTGATTGTGCTCGAACGCGGCGAGGTGATTGACACCCTGCTGTTTTATGCCGCCAAAGCCATGGACAATTTTGGCAATCTGGGTACAGTATGGTCCATGTACGGTATACAAACCGCCATTAATGTAATTATCACATCGGGGTCGGCCAAGGCAGCGCTTACAATTCCCATTATGTCGGAGTTTTCTGACCTAATTGGACTGTCGAGGCAGGCAACGGTTATGGCCTTCCAGTTTGGCGACGGTTTTACCAACATGATAGTACCCACATCGCCCATACTCATTGGTGTTTTGGGCATAGCACGCATACCTTACACCAAATGGGTAAAATGGGTTACCCCACTTATTATTATTCTAATGTTGCTCGGGGCTTTGCTGCTTATACCTACCGTAACCATGGAACTGAACGGCTTTTAACCAAGTGTTGTGCAACACATTGGAATAATGCCCGCAAAACGCTTTTTTTTAGCAACTTTATACGGCTAACCTAAATTTGATAATTATGAAGAAATTATTACTTGCTTTACTATTTTTTACTCTAATGATAAACCTTAAAGCGCAAGAAATCCCGTATTACCTCGAAGAACTCACCGCTACTGAATTTATCGATGCGGTAGATAAATCGTCGAAAACCTGCATTTTACCCATTGGGGTTTTTGAAAAGCACGGCTCACACTTACCCCTGGGTACTGACCTATACATAGCACGCGAAATTGCCTCACGGGCAGCAGCTCAAGAATATACAGTAGTATATCCCTGGTACTATTTCAGCCAGATAAACGAAGCACGCCATCAGCCCGGCACCATTGCTTACAGCCCCGAATTGATTTGGAAAGTATTACAGGAAACCCTTGATGAGCTTTCGCGCAACGGATTCGAAAAGATAATAATAGTAAACGGCCATGGAGGGAACAATGCCTTTCTCGACTATTTTGGGATGTCGCAATTGTCGGAGCGAAGGGATTATACGCTTTACTGGTTCCGTCCAACAGGTAACCCCGAAGTAAGCCGTAAAGTTGAAGAGCTTACACAACCCGACCCATACGATTCGCACGGTGGCAATACCGAAACATCGGCAATTGCAGCAATTCGCCCCGACCTTGCGCATACCGAAAAAGCTTCGGAGCAATCGGGGGTAAACCAGCAGCGCCTAAGCCACCTGAGCAGGGTATATACAGGCATTTGGTGGTATGCCAACTATCCCAACCACTACGGCGGCGATGGCAGCAAATCAAATGCCGAAGCGGGCGAACTGATTTTAAATGCACGGGTTGAACAGCTGGTACAGCTCATTCGTGATGTGAAAAACGATGAAATTGCCCCTGCCCTACAAAAGCAGTTTTTCGACGAAGCGGAACAACCACTCAACACGAAGCAATAAGGAATAATGGCTCAGATAATTTCCGAAAACCAGATATATTCAAATTTGTTGTTGAAGCAAAAAGAATTGATTCATTTTTTCGGAACAAAACACACCAATGTTGACGAATTTGTGAAAAATAGTTTTGCTGAAACCCGGGGAAACACACCGGTGATAATGCCTGTGCAAACCCATGGATGCACTATTGGTAAAGTAACCGCACAGAATACTCAGCATATTTTCGCGAGCACCGATGCGCTCATAAGCAACGAACCGGGTATGTGCATTGCCGTAAAAACAGCCGACTGTGTTCCCGTATTCCTGTTCGACCCGGTTAAAAAAGCCGTTGCGGCCATACATTCGGGCTGGCGCAGCACGGTGCAAAACATTGTGGCAAAAACTGTTAAGCAACTTATTGCACAATACCAAAGCCGACCCGAAAACCTGTTGGCCGCCATTGGGCCATGCATCGGCCAAAAACATTACGAAGTAGGCGGTGAAGTATTGGATTATTTTGAAAAAGAACCGTTTTGCAGTTACAATGCCATTTCCTACACCAGTTGCAAATCCGGCAAAGGCCGACTCGACCTAAACAAAACCATTGTAAGGCAATTGCTTGAGGTAGGACTGAAAAACAAAAACATTGAAATGCTTAATGTGTGCACTTACGATAATGAATCTGAATTTTATTCAGCCCGCCGCGATGGTGCAACCACCGGGCGAATGATTAATGGGATTTTGCTAAAATAAAAGAGGCTGCCCAAACAGACAACCTCTTGCAATGCTTCCCAAAAACAGATATTTATAAATCAACCGTTACGCTTCCGTAGTGAAAGAATGCATCTACAGGAATGTTGTCAACAGTTTCATATTTTTGGTTTTCTGATTCAATTTCAATTCCTGAAATTCGGACAATGTTCCACCCTTTTTTTAGAATCATGTTATATTCCCGGCCGTCATCCTTTACCCCTTTAATTTCGCCGGGTTCTTCAGCACAGATGAAAGCATATTGTGTCTGATAAAAATCCCCTAAATTGTCTACTAAATATGGAAGCTTCTCTAGCAAGACTTCATAAGCTCCACCGCCGTCGGGGATGAATTCTGTTCCCAAACCGGCCACAACATATAAATACGAAGTGCGAAGATCTTTAGGCGATATCAAATCGCTTTCGCCCGTGTGGTACAAAAAACGGTGCAGATGCAAGTCGGATGACGGAAAAGAAGTAAGAAATGATATTGAAAGTTCACCACTCGACGACACAGTACCTTCAGCGAGTAAATCGCCGCCCAGGCTCGAAAGGTTTATCTTTCCGCTTCCCAAATCGAAGTCTTCAAATGAGTAGTAGGGGTCACTACCGCTTGTCCACGATCTGTAATACACAAGTTTTTTCATTTGCCCGCTTATTTCAAAGGGAGCTATTTCCAATAAGCCGTCTTTATCTGAGGGCTTGCCGTTGTCGTCTTTATTACACGATGAAAACAGCAACATACCTGCTACTGCAAATAGCGATAATAGAGTTTTAAATTTTAATGACTTTTTCATGTTCTTTTTTTAATGTTGTTTGAGGGGGTAAAAAAAAGGAAATAAAACAAAGCATATCTGTAAAAACACGACAAAACGATAGCCGAAAGCTACTGTTTATCGACTACAGCCTGAGCAAAGGGGTTTTTAAATTCGAGGAATTGTATGGGTTTTACGCCCGTGAATTTGATAAAATCGCTTTTGAAGTGTGAGTAATCGTAATAAAAACCTCCGAGTATCAGTTCGTTCCACATAAGTTTTGGGTTTTTATACATTGAATCCATTATAAATTTATGCCTGAGTATTTGGCAGAATGCTTTTGGGTTTATGCCAATTGCTTCGGAAAAATAGCGCTGTAGTGTACGCACAGATATTTTATCTTTTATGAGGCTTTCGATATTGACAAGCCCGTGGTGTTCAATCATATGGTCAACTATGCCATCGAGAAACGGATTAGACTTACCGGCAGCAGGTATGCCAAGTATTATATCTTCAAGTAATCCTATAACATCTTCGATTGATTTTCCGCTGTTCAGCATTTCTTCAATGTGGGCTACATTTTCATTGCCCAGCAGGATCGATGTTTCCATTGCGCTGTCCTTGAGTTTTTCCATCGGGATTCCACAGAGCTTGTAAAACCCATAGGGTTTAAAATTTAGCCCTAACACCTTTGTTCCTTCAATTGGGTTTACAATGTAGTGCTTTGAAAGCTGACCAACAATAATCGAGCGGCTATTAATATTGGGCAAATTGAAGAAATTGCTGCATTGACCATAGCTAAAAAGCATTGCCGGGAAGCCCAGAGGTGGTACTTGAAATGGGCAGTCGCCCGGGGGCAGATTGCTAAACTCCAAAGCATAGTAATCTTCAATAAATGGTTTAAGCTTGCTGTTGCTTACTGTATATATTTTTTTGTTGATGTTCATGCGCTGGCTA
>SKHV01000285.1 GCA_007116765.1 Prolixibacteraceae bacterium
AGTTCCGGGCAAAACGCGCACCGGGTTTATGTCGATTCCGCCACGGCGTGTGTACATGCAGGCTACCATGAGCTTTTCGGGCGAAAAAATATCGACAAGCCGCTTGAATACCATTTCGCAAATTTCTTCGTGAAAGTGGCTTTCGTTACGGAGCGAAACAATGTATTGCAAAAAGCTTTCGGGTGTGGGTAGTTTTTCACCTTTCATTTGTAAAAAAAGTGAGCCCCAGTCGGGTTGGTGCGTGATTTTGCAGTTGCTGCGTAATAGGTGACTAGCCCATTTAATTTGGCCTGCTGTATTTGAAATTTTCAGCAGGGCAGGGGTTTCGGTATATTGGGTGCATTGCAGGTGGTCAAAATCGACAATGTCTTCCAAAACCAAATAGCTGTCGAAATCGGAGGTTGATGTTTGTGCTTGGTGATCGAAAAAGTGTACTTCAACCTGGCATTCTAGTATGTTTGTAAGGTCTGTTTCAATGGTATTTATTATCAATTGAATGCCTTCGTTTTTTGTTTTTCCGAAATGCGACATGTTGAACGAGTTGAGGTACAGTTTCAACGATTTGCTTTCGACCAAAAACTCGTTGTTGCACGGATAAACAATTTTGAGTACCCCGACCACAGGCATACCTTTCGATGTTAAGAAACTGAATTCATAAGCATGCCACACATCAACACCATCAAAAGGAAGGCTTTGTGCTTCTATGTGGTATTGTTCGCGATTAAAGTGGCGCGGTACGGCCACCAGCACAGTGGGGTCGTACTGCTGCGGGTAGTTGCTCTGGCGGCCTAAGTGTGTTGCTTCTATGGTCATTGTTCACTTTTTGAGTATTGCTCTTTCAATTTCCATAAGAATACCTTCAATTTCAGGTTCTTCTGATTCAATGGTGTTTTGAAGCAAATGTTTATGATGAGGAAAAGTAGTTAACTCAGGAAAGTGTTTGGCATTGTCATATCTGAATAACAAACCGTTATCTAAATTCATATAATGATAACGATATTTAATTTTGCTTTTAGAATCAGTATCTTTCACTTCGCTGAATTCAAGAATACTGTCATCGATAAATGTAATTCTTCCTTCGATATAACCTTTTGTGTCGCTATATGATTTTTCAGAAATAAACTGTTCTTCAATAATATGATTGAATATAGAAATGTGGTTTCTTATCGAGAGAAAATAAGATTGAATCATGACAATTGTTCAAGTTTTTGCTTACTTTCTAAAAACATCTCGTAAACACCTGACCATATAATGAAATCACGATTATCTTCAAGTTGACCTGATTCAAATTTTTCGAAGAATTCTTTACTTTTCATTTCATGTTTTCCCTCAAATTCACTAAAATCAATCTGCATACGGGCAATCTCTTTTCTAAGTTTATTCCGGTGGAATTCAATAAATTTTTCAAAAAGTAAATCTTTGCTTCCAAAAGAACGAATGTATGCGTTGATTTTATCGGCTGTATCTGAGTTGATTTCAAGTGTTATTTGTGACATATGACTATCATTGATTACGCAACTAAATTACATCATTTCTTTGGAATAAAAAACCTTAAACGCCCGCAAGACCTCCAAAGTAGTTGATTTGCAGTCGCGGGCTGAACCTCCATCCGCGTTCAATGGCTGCTTCAACGGCTATCATACGTGTTTGGCGCAACTCATCGGGGGTGCTGCCAAGGGGCATAAGTACAATGTCATCGGGTTGCCAACCGCTTAACTGCGATAGAAATGTTTCTTCAATTTCGCTTAGTTCAGTTCGGTTTTGCACTACAAATTTTAACTGGAAATCTTTGCCTTCGGTATAGTTGCAGTGGTCGATAAATTGCTGTATAGCTTTTATGTTTCTTCGAGTTTTGTCGGCCTGTGCCGGTTCAAAGGGTATGTTTATGCCCGTTTTATCGAGTTTTTCTTTTGTGGGTACAGAGTTCTTTAATTTTGGTGAAATGCTGAAAAAGTCGAGCTGCTCTACCAATTCTTCGTTGAAAATAGTGCCGTTGCTTTCGACCGAAACGTGCAGTTCGCGTTCTTTTTTCAATCCCGAAATAAGGCTTGTAAGCCCAGCAGGTTGGATAAATGGTTCGCCACCCGAAATAACCAGGTGGTTCAGCTTGCCCAGGTTATTGAGTACAATATTTTTAACCGTTTCAATCGGCACTCGTTTTTCTCCACGGGTATCGAACGATGCAAAAGGCGTATCGCATAGGCTCACTTCGCCATCGGGCAGCAGCCACATACAACGCAGGTTGCAGCCTGCTGTGCGGATAAACAGCACCGGAACACCGGCCATTTTGCCTTCGCCCTGAATAGTGCCTGCAAACGAAAACCCAGTTGCCGGATTAGTATCCATGAGGTTCCCGTTTTCATCTTTTGTGATGGGAAAAACTGCTTCGGGTGCGAGAAATATATAGTCAGTAGTCATTTGTCAGTAGTCATTTGTCAGTAGATTCTATGTTAAAATCCAAACAAAGATTAATTTTTTTTACATTTACATTACTAATAGGAAGTATTCTCGGAATACTATCTTGCGTAGGGTAGTCTTTATGGCTATCCTACTTTTTTATAATGATACTTGTTTGTTTCATAATTAGGGTCAAAAACCCGGTCTGTTTTCCATATCGCATATATTAGGCAAAGTAGTTTACGCTGTACACCAACACCGGCTATCATGCTTTTTTCCTTTTTGGCATTTACCCTTTCATAGAAGGTTCCTAATGGCTTATTATACGTAATAGCTGTTTGTGCAGGAAAATGTAAAACTCTTCGGATATGAGCATTACCTTGCTTTGATATTTTAGATTTACCTTTAAATTTTCCCGATTCTTTTAGTTGCACATCATACCCTGCATACGATGTAAGCTGTTTTTGATTGAGTACAGACGAAAAACCATTTGTCTCGGACAGAACTGTAGAAACGGTTACTAATGCTACTCCTGGAATGGTTATTATGTTTTTCACCTTTTCATTTAGTTTTTCATCGCTTTTTATCATCTCCTTTATTTCATTTTCTATTTCTTCTATTTGGTCATTTATCAGGCTGAGCCTTTCATTGTAGCGGTTTATCGTTGCTTCAGACGGAGAAGCTTTATGCTTCACGGCATGTAATCGGTTCGAAACAATAGTTCGTTCTTTTAATAGTTCTTCTCTTTCTCTTGTTAATACCCTTAACGATAGAAAAATGGATGAAAGAGGCTCCCATTCTCTCAGTTTCCGTTCAAGTCCCATCCAGGCTAAGGCCTGAGCATCCAGCTTGTCTGTTTTAGAAGCAATACTGAGACTTTCACAATACTTCTTCGATTTTGATGGTATTACCATATGAACTGTCTTTCCCTTCTCCCGAAGAAAATATGCTAATTGTTCATAGTAAACACCTGTAAACTCCAATGTAAATAACTCTTCAACTGTTTTATCTTTTCGCTTATCAATCCATTCCATAAACTGATTAAAACCATTTGCTGTGTTCTCAAACTGTTTGGTGCCAAGGCAACGTTTATCAAATGATGTATCTAATACTGAAAGGTTCACATCAAACTTTTTCATTGATAAATCAATTCCAACATTTTGTTTCAAAATCATAACATTAAAATTTAAGTTAATAATCTTCTTCTTAATCTTTACTCGTGTTCAATTCAGGCTTATTCTGTAAACAATAACCTTTGATTCTTAATTCAGATTTTAAGAAGAACTTAAAGAATGGAGCTTGAATTCTACTGAACAGTATCGCTTTCGTACTTAGCCAATAATCAGTCATCCATTCTTACTTGTTGTTATAATTATAAACAATTTTCTTTACTGATGCAACATACGAGTCAATGACTAGTGACTAGTGACTAGTGACTTTTTTTTACAACCTTTTTGCCCTGAGGCGTTTG
>SKHV01000031.1 GCA_007116765.1 Prolixibacteraceae bacterium
CGTACACCGCTTATTATTTCGGGACCCATATCTAAAGCCACAGGCGACGAACTTTTTATGGAGTTCCGCCCAAAGGTAGAAAAATTGGTTGCTGCTCAACGTAAGCTGGTAACACAACTTCTTTCCGATGCAAAAAAATTACTGACCAAAGAAGGGGCAAGCAAAAAAGAACTTGAAGAAGGTGCACTGCTTTTGCTTAGGGCACATAAGGGACTACCTAAAAACAATGCGCTTATTAAATTCCTGAGTGAAGAAGGAATTAAAGTGCAAATGATTAAAGCCGAAAACTATTATATGCAGGATAATAACAAGCATATGCATATAGTTACTGACCCCCTTTATTTCATAATAGAAGAACAGCACAATTCAATTGAACTAACCGATAACGGAATTGATCTTATTTCGACTGATGTTGACGATTCAGGCTTTTTTGTTTTACCCGATATTGGATCCGAAGTTGCTGCCATCGAAAATGACACCTCGCTTTCAGACGAAGATCGTTTATCCCAAAAAGATGAGTTGCTTCAAAGCTATAGTGTGAAAACCGAACGTGTACACACCCTCAACCAGCTATTAAAAGCCTATACATTATTCGAAAAAGACGACGAATATGTTCTTATCGACAATAAAGTAAAAATTGTGGATGAGCAAACCGGTCGTATAATGGAAGGGCGTCGTTATTCCGATGGTTTGCACCAGGCAATTGAGGCGAAGGAACGCGTGAAAGTGGAAGCTGCAACCCAAACTTTTGCAACGGTTACCTTGCAAAACTATTTCCGTATGTATCACAAGCTTGCGGGTATGACCGGTACTGCCGAAACCGAAGCAGGAGAATTGTGGGACATCTATAAACTTGATGTGGTTGTAATTCCTACTAATAAGCCAATTGTTCGCGACGACAGGGAAGACCTAGTTTTTAAAACAAAACGCGAAAAATACAATGCAATAACCGATGAAATTATAGAGCTTGTGAAACTAGGCCGCCCGGTATTGGTAGGTACTACATCGGTTGAAATATCGGAGCTGTTAAGCCGCATGCTCAAAATGAAAGGCATAAAGCACAATGTACTTAATGCCAAGCTGCACCAGCGCGAGGCCGACATTGTTGCCGAAGCCGGTAAAGCCGGTACGGTTACCATAGCCACAAACATGGCCGGACGTGGTACCGACATTAAACTTGCCAAAGAAGTTAAAGAAGCTGGTGGTTTGGCCATTATTGGTTCAGCAAGGCACGATTCCCGACGAGTCGACCGCCAGTTGAGAGGTAGGGCAGGCCGCCAGGGTGACCCGGGTTCTTCTCAGTTCTTCGTGTCGCTCGAAGATGACCTTATGCGCCTTTTTGGTACCGAGCGTATTACCAAAATAATGGATCGTATGGGCCTCAAAGAAGGCGAAGTAATTCAGCATTCCATGATTTCCAAGTCGATTGAACGCGCTCAGAAAAAAGTCGAAGAAAATAACTTTGGAATTCGTAAGCGCCTGCTCGAGTACGACGACGTGATGAACTCACAACGTGAAGTAATATACAAGCGACGCCGGAATGCACTCTATGGTGAACGTGTTGAAGTTGATATTATGAACAACATGTACGACTCAATAGAGGAGCTTGTGAATGCATACCAGGGTGAAGATTACGACAATTTCAAGCTTGACCTGATGAGGTTGGGTTCAGTTACCTGTCCGCTCAGCGAAGAAGAATATTCGGGTATGAAATCGAACGAAGTTGCCGATAGTGTATTTAGAGCAATGCTCGATGGCTATAACCGCAAAAAAGAAAATATTGCTACTCAGGCTTATCCTGTTATTCGCAAAGTGTACGAAGCAAAAGCACATCAGTACAAAAACATAGTAGTACCCTTTACCGATGGAAAGCGACTTTATCAGATTATTACTAACCTTGAAAAAGCATACAACAATAAAGGAAAAGAAGTTGCAAAAGCATTTGAAAAACAAGTAATGCTGGCCACAATCGACGAGGCATGGAAAGAACAATTACGCGAAATGGACGACCTGCGCCAATCGGTTCAAAATGCGGCCTACGAACAGAAAGATCCATTGCTAATTTATAAACTTGAGTCATTTAACTTGTTTAAAGTAATGGTGACCAATATCAATAAAAAAGTAGTTTCTATCTTGTCAAAAGGACATATTCCAATTTCAGACCCCTCGCAGGTACAAGAAGCGCAAGATCGTAAACGTACCGACTTAAGTGGACTGCAAACCGGTCGTGCCGATATGCCTGGAGCTCGCCGAGCCGATGAGCCGCCACGTAAAGCGCAACCCGTGCGTACCGAAAAGAAAGTGGGTCGTAACGATACTTGTCCTTGTGGAAGTGGTAAAAAATTCAAAAACTGTCATGGTGCATTGCAAGATGCATCGGTTTAAAAATAAACACCTATGGGTATATTAAACTTCATTACCTGGAATGCCGACCCCGAAATATTCAGTCTTGGACCTCTTTCGGTGCGTTGGTATGGATTAATGTTTGCACTTAGTTTCATTTTGGGGTACTATATTGTAGAAAAACAGTTTAAACACGAAAAAGAGAACCTGAAATGGCTCGATAGCCTATTGATGTATATTGTGGTATCCACAATAATTGGAGCTAGGTTGGGGCACGTGTTTTTTTACGGATGGGATTATTACTCTCAAAATATTGGAGAAATATTGATGGTTTGGAAAGGAGGACTTGCAAGTCACGGTGGAGCTATAGGTATTTTTATTGCCTTATTTATTCATTCGAAAAAGTTTACCAAAAAAAGTGTTTTCTGGACCATTGACCGCGTGGTGATACCCACCGCTCTGGCTGCAATGTTTATTCGCTTGGGAAACTTGTTTAATTCCGAAATTTACGGAGTTGAAACTTCACTTCCTTGGGGTTTTATTTTTGAACGCAATCACGAAGTGGTGCCCAAACATCCTACTCAGCTTTATGAAGCACTGGCTTATTTAGGCTCATTTATATTACTTAATTGGTTGTATTGGAAAACTACAATAAAATCGAAAACAGGTATGCTAACCGGCCTGTTTTTTATTCTGATATTCTCGGCACGCTTTTTTATTGAATTTGTAAAAGAAGATCAGGAAGCATTCGAAGCCGCAATGAGTCTGAACATGGGGCAATGGCTCAGTATTCCCTTTGTTTTATTAGGAATTGGTTTAGTGTGGTATGCTTCACGCAAAACTAAACAGAAATCGTAGTTTCTTCTAATTAATTGTATTGAGATGAATTATCCGGGCGAGATTGCAGGTTTGGCAACTGCCATATGCTGGACAGCTACAGCAATGAGTTTTCAGGTAGCATCGCGCCGAATTGGTTCCGTGTCGGTAAATATTATCAGGCTTGTTTTTGCTTTTGTGTTTTATGTGGCCTACACTAAAATATTCATGAATCAGTGGCTGCCTTTTGATGCACCACTCAATGCATGGATTTATCTCAGTATATCAGGAATTATTGGCTTTGTTTTAGGCGATTTCTTTCTTTTTAAATCCTACGAGTTCATCAGTTCAAAAGTGTCAATGCTTATAATGACTTTGGCTCCACCTGTTGCCGCAGTTCTAGGTTGGTTAATGATGGACGAAAAGTTTACCTGGATGAATTCACTTGGTATGTTTTTGGTCATTTTTGGTGTTTCATTAGTTATTCTAAAAAGAGATGTTGAAAATGGCATAAAAAAAAGCCGCTATCCGCTAAAGGGAATATTATTTGCTTTTCTTGGGGCACTGGGGCAGGGTATAGGTGCTGTTTTTAGCAAAAAAGGCATGGGCGATTACGATCCCTTTGCATCGTCGCAAATACGTGTGATAACCGGAATTATTGGCTTTGCTATTCTCATTACCATTATGAAACGATGGAAAAATGTAGGA
>SKHV01000236.1 GCA_007116765.1 Prolixibacteraceae bacterium
GCGCATTGTTTTTAGGTAGTCCCTTATGTGCCCTAAGCAAAAGCAGTGCACCTTCTTCAAGTTCTTTTTTGCTTGCCCCTTCTTTGGTCAGTAATTTTTTTTCATTTGTAAGAAGTTGTGTTACCAGCTTGCGTTGAGCAGCAACCAATTTTTCTACCTTTGGGCGGAACTCCATAAAAAGTTCGTCGCCTGTGGCTTTAGATATGGGTCCCGAAATAATAAGCGGTGTACGGGCATCGTCAATCAATACTGAATCAACCTCATCGACAATTGCATAATGATGTTTACGCTGAACAAGGTCGTTCGCATTAATGGCCATATTGTCGCGCAGGTAATCGAAGCCAAATTCGTTGTTGGTTCCAAATGTTATGTCGGAATTGTATGCTTTGCGCCTGTCGTCGGAGTTAGGCTGGTGTTTGTCGATACAATCAACCGACAAACCATGAAATTGATAAATTGGTCCCATCCATTCGGAGTCACGTTTGGCAAGGTAATCGTTTACGGTTACTACATGAACACCTCTTCCGGCCAAAGCATTAAGAAACACAGGAAGCGTAGCAACAAGTGTTTTACCTTCACCAGTAGCCATTTCTGCAATGTTCCCATTATGAAGAGCCACACCACCAATCAACTGTACATCGTAGTGTACCATGTCCCAAACCACTTCGTTACCACCGGCCATCCATCGGTTTTTCCAGATTGCCTTTTCTCCATCGATGATAACATGTTCGTAACGGGCAGCCATCTCACGATCAAAGTCGGTAGCATCCACTACAATTTCTTCTTTGTCGTTAAATCGCTTTGCCGTTTCTTTTACAACCGCAAAAGCACAAGGAAGTACCTGTTTAAGCACTTCTTCTATTTTGATATTGATTAGTTCAGTAAGCTTATCGACTCTATCGTATAGCTTTTCGCTTTCTTCCACATTTGAATCTTCAGCCTGCAATTTAAGCGATACAATTTCCTCTTCTTCTTGCTTTATATAATCAGCAATCTGTTGCTTAATTTTTTGTGCTTCGGCCCGAAGTTCGTCGTCTGACAATTCGATAATACGTTTATATTCTTCCTTAACCAGCTCAACTATAGGCATTATTTCTTTTATGTCCCTATCGGACTTTGTTCCAAAAAGATTGCTTAAAAAATTGGTAATTCCCATTTTGTTCTATATTTATAATCAGGTACACAAAAGTAATCTAATTATGCAAGTTATAAAAAGAAAACAATGAATTGTAGCACCTGACAGATTAAAAAAAATCGTCCTATTTTTACAATGACAAATTGTTGCTATTGATTTAAACATTTCATTGACTGTATTAAATATTCAAAATGAAGAAAAAGAAAAAGAAAAAGCATATAATGAAAGCCATAATATTTTCAGCCGGTTTGGGCACCCGATTAAAACACTTAAGCGAAAACTGCCCCAAAGCTCTGGTAAAGGTTAACGGCAGCCCACTACTTTGGCACGCAATAAATAAATTAATTGCTACCGGTGTAGAACAAATAGTGGTGAATACACATCATTTCTCAGAACAGGTAGTTGATTATGTATATAGCAATAAGTGGGAAGTACCCATTTCAATATCAAACGAAAGCGATTTGCTTCTTGACACCGGAGGAGGCTTATTAAAAGCCAGTGATTTTCTGAAAGATGCCTCCACTATCATAGCATATAATGTGGATATTCTTTCAAGCATTGATTTGTTGGAAGTAATAAAATACCATAATACAAACAGTGCATTAGCCACACTAGTGGTACGCGATCGTAAAACCAGTCGCTACTTGCTGTTCGACAAAGCCATGGGTTTATCTGGATGGAAAAATTTCGATACCGGGATTGAAATAATTGCAACGGAACAATACAGAAACTCTAGCCCATTTGCCTTTAGCGGCATACAAATATTATCGCCACTCATATTTGAAAAAATCACTGAAACAGGAAAATTCTCGATTACTAAACTGTATTTGCGATTAGCGGAAAGTGAAAAAATTATTGGCTACTATGACCAAAGTGATTTTTGGATTGATGCCGGAAAACCAGAACAAATAGAAATTGCCGAAAAACATCTAAAACAAAGAAACGCTTAGTTCAGCTGTTTATAAACAACATAACAACTAAAATTTCATTGCTCTGTCAATGTCTCTTTTCGCATCTTTTTGCTTTAATGTTTCTCTTTTGTCGAATGTCTTTTTACCCTTCGCCAAAGCTATTTCCAGTTTGGCAAATCCTCTGTCAGTAATAAATAGTCTTAAGGGGATAATTGTCAGTCCCGACTCTTTAAGTTTTCTTTCTAATTTATTCAACTCACGCTTTTGTAGTAAAAGTTTACGCTCACGTTTCGATTCATGGTTGTTAATTGAACCAAAAAAATATTCGGCAATATGCATGTTCTTTACGTAAAGTTCTCCATCGTAAAATTGACAGAATGAATCAACCAAGCCGGCCTTTCCAGCTCTTAACGACTTAATTTCGGTTCCCTGTAATTGAATTCCGGCAATAAGCACTTCGAGCATTTCGTATTCAAAATATGCCTTTTTATTCTTAATATTAATCCTATTTTGTGGCTTAAGTCCCATATTATTAAAAAAGTATTAATACTGTAAGCTTATGTAACAATATTGAAATGATTAAATAAGATAAAAATGTTCCTGTTATCAATATCAAATAAAAATTAAGATTTTTAACAGGGTCTATTTCATACATTTTTTGTGGTGCAATATATAGCAAATATAATGAATAAAAGGCTGCTAAACCTGCCAATCTTAAAAATGGAAAAAGAGCAGTTAAAACAGCTACCATGATTAAGGGCAACATTGAATAAGCGACAATTCTGCGCGATGTTTCAAAGCCGATAGGAATTCTAAATTTCCGGGATGTTTCATACAAAATCATAATTGATGCCAAAAAAGTCATGATTAACAACAATGTTTTGCGTACAGCAACTACAAGCACATCAGTTAAAATAATGCCGTAGGCCGATCGAAAAAGCAGTTTACCAATAATCACCGAAATTAAAAGGATTAGCAACCAGGGAATTAATAAACGAGAAAATAGTGGTATTCTAGAATCAGATTTATTCTTTAAAATTGACCACTGCTCGCTAGGGTTTACAATAACCCTAAAGCTTTCGTTAAACATTGATTTAAAATAATTAATAAACTTCACTTAGTTATTTTTTATCATTTTTACTAACTGATGCAACACTTATTTTAATGACCCAAAAATACATTAGTTTTGTGAAATACTTACATGAAGCAACATTATACATTCTTTAAATACTCTAATCATATGACAATGAAACCGTTCAACATGATTACCATTCTAGGAGCCACCGCATCGGGCAAAACAGGCACTGCTGCACTTTTATCAAAACGAATTCATGGCGAAATTATTTCAGCCGATTCACGACAAGTTTACCGAGGAATGACTATTGGAACAGGCAAAGACATTGACGACTACATTGTTGATGGAGAACTCGTTCCATATTATTTAATCGACATAGTTGAAGCCGGATATCAATACAATGTTTTTGAATACCAACGTGATTTTGTACCTGTATTTCAAGATATTATTTCAAGAAGCAAAATCCCTGTATTGTGTGGTGGCAGCGGCATGTACATCGAGTCAATTCTGAAAGGCTACAAACTTATTAACGTGCCGGTAGATGATGATCTTCGCCACAAATTAAAGAATAAAAACCTTCAGCACTTAACTTCAATACTAAAAGAATATAAAACGCTACACAATAAAACCGATGTAGATACAGTAAAAAGAGCTGTCAGAGCCATTGAAATAGAAGAATATTACAAAAACAATCCTGAGATTGATACTTTTTTTCCTGAAGTCAACAGTCTTATTATTGGA
>SKHV01000211.1 GCA_007116765.1 Prolixibacteraceae bacterium
AAACCCCAAAAATTGAGATTGTTTTTATATATAAAATTATTGTTATTTTCGCTTAAGGCATTTTTTTGATTGACATAGTTAATATAAGTGATATTGCATCCCGAAACAAGTTTATTTGTATCGCTATCGATGAATTCTTCACCAATATTTATAAAACCAATATTTTTTAAGTTCTCGGTACATGGAAAAACAATTTGCCGGTCATTCTTGTTCAGAATACGTGTTATAATTATTTTCTGTATTTTATTTTTTAAACTCCTCATCCTCATATAATTGCATACACATAAAAACCCAAAAGCTCTAATGACTTTAAGTTAAAACATACAAACTAAATGGATTAAAAAATCAATTAATACTCTTTAATTCTTTAACAAAAATACAAAATGTAAAACTGAAACCATACTTATAATTAAAAAATAAGGGTACTCTGAAAAGAGCACCCTCACTTTAGGATATAAATCCAGTATTTTTACGAAAATGATACTGTAGTTTATTCAGGAGAAATTGCTTCTACAGGACAAACTTCAACGCACGATCCACAATCAGTACACAATTCAGGATCGATCACATAAATATCACCTTCTGCTATTGCTTCTACTGGACACTCGTCGATACAAGTTCCGCAAGCAATACATTCGTCAGAAATAACGTAAGCCATAACTTATTCTTTTATTTAAAAATTAATCTTATTTTGCGAACAAATGTAGTAAGTTATTTTAAAAAACAAAATTATAGATAGTGCATAGAGCCTACATTATTTTTTCATTTAACAAACAGAAAACATTCAAAACTCACTTGTGTTATTTGAATGTTTTTCTCTAATTTTGAGCGTTTCTAAATAGTATTATTTGTAAAAGATAAAACATGACCGATAATTTTCTGATAGCTTTTCTATTAACGCTGGGAGCAGGTTTGTCGACCGGTATTGGCAGTGCATTGGCCTTTTTTACAAAACGTACAAACACTAAGCTTTTATCGTATATGCTAGGCTTTTCGGCCGGAGTAATGATTTATGTTTCGTTTGTCGAAATTTTTCCTGAGGCACTTGAAGAATTCTCGAGTCGTTTCAGCGAAAAACGGGCTATCCTATATACCATATTGTCGTTTTTTGGTGGCATGCTTATAATCGGAATCATCGATAAGTTTATTCCTTCGTTTGAAAATCCACACGAGATTAAGTCTATCGAAGACATGAATAATCCGACCGAAAAGCAAAAATTTAAAAAACTGTATCGAATGGGAATTTTGACAGCAGTTGCAATAGCCATACATAATTTCCCTGAAGGGATAGCCACTTTTATGGCCGCAATGAACGACCCCAAGGTAGGTGTAGCTATTGCAGTTGCTATCGCAATTCATAATATTCCTGAAGGTATTGCAGTTTCAATACCCATCTATTATGCCACAGGAAGTAAGAAAAAAGCCTTCTTTTTCTCATTTTTATCGGGACTGGCCGAACCTTTAGGTGCAATAATTGCCTATGTTTTGTTGATGCCATTCTTAACTGCCGAATCAACAGGCATTGTACTGGGCATTATATTGGCAGCAGTAGCTGGCATTATGGTTTTTATTTCTCTTGATGAACTACTACCCTCGGCCGAAGAATATGGAGAACACCATTTGTCTATTTATGGAGTAGTAAGTGGCATGGCCGTTATGGCTTTCAGTTTATTAATGCTTTCATAACAATATAACTTTGAATTATGCACAACAAATATTTTCCCAATAATGAGTATCACACCCCAAAATTCAAAAAGAGAGTAATTTGGGACAAACTTTTGTTTGGAAGCAGCTTGTATTTCAATATAAGGTTTTTAAATTTTGTTTTTCATAACCGTAAAAAGGCTTTAAACGGCCAATACGATACGGCTCAATGGGCAAAAAGCTCAGTCGATATATTTAAGTTTGTTGAAGATTGCGGAGGGAAATTCCATATTGAAGGTTTCAATCACATTGATGAGGTCAAAGACGAACCGGTAATTTTTATCAGTAACCACATGAGCACCCTCGAAACGATGGTTTTCCCCGGATTGATTGCTCCTGTTAAGGAAACCACCTTTGTAGTGAAAGACAATTTAATTCACAACAAGCTTTTTGGACCAATTATGCGTGCCCGAAATCCTATAACCGTTAGCAGAAACGACTCAAGGCACGACCTGATAAAAGTAATGAGCGAAGGACAGCAGAAGTTGAACGAAGGCACATCAATCATTATTTTTCCACAAAGTACGCGTACAAACGAGTTTATTCCCGAAAAATTCAATTCGCTGGGAGTGAAACTGGCACAAAAAGCAGGTGTGAGAGTTTTGCCAATGGCCATTAAAACCGACTTTTGGGCAAACGGGACCCTGCACAAAGATTTAGGACACCTTAATCGTAGTGAACCCATTCACATTAAAATTGGAAAGCCCATTAAAATTAAAGGAAGCGGCAAAGAAGAACACCAGCAAATTGTTCGGTTTATACAAGAAAACCTCGAATATTGGAACAACAATAAATAAGCCCGGCTACAGGCTTGCCCAAATGCGTGCTAGCGAATAACCCGGTGCCTGTATTTCGAGGTCGAGAAAATAGCCAAAAGGGGTTTGAACCGTTTCGTATCCCGCGTTTTGAAGACGCTTTTCAGCCTCATCGAATATTGCTTTAGTAAACTCAAAAGAGGCTTTCGAATCGGATAAATGGGCAAACGAATGCAGTACTATTTTATTAGCCTTATTCTTGCGAAGAGTCCATTTTAAGTGATTGACCAGCTTCTTCTCACGACTTGTCACATCTTTTTCCTCATCATCTGCTTCAATTTGGATGAATGCAACAATACAGTTTTCATGACAAGCTGCTGTAGCAGTATCCTCAGCCTGAGCGCTATTCTTGACCTGTGGAGTATAGGCAAAGCGTGAAGTGTACATTACCAAAACCTTCATTTCATTTATTTTAAAGTTTCAATACAAAAATAGCGTAGTTTGAGTGTTTTCATAATCGTAAGGCTCAAAAACGCTAAATAATACACGCTTGTTTTCCTATTTTTATTCTACTTTTGTGCATTCATTAAAAATTAGACACGATATGTCTGAAGAAAACGTAAACCATATTGTTTTTTCAAAAAACGTAATTGAATTTGTTACTGTAGCCAATCAGTATTGTGCCTTTGTGGAACAGCATGCTTCAACTACGCGGAAAGAGTTTATTGAAAAAATGCAGAAAATATTTCCTCTGCTTTATCTAAAGGCTTCACTCCTACCCGATATTGGGCTTCCCGCTGAAGAGACCAGCGAAAAATTTGTAAGTGAGGTGGATTATAATTTTCTGCTTAGCAAGTTAAGTGCTAAGCTTGGACGTTTCGACAGCTATCAGGAAGTTTTTGATGAAGCGATGCAGTTTAGCGAAACGGCAATTGATGCCAACCTTTCAGAAAATATTTGCGACATTTATCAAGACCTGAAAGACTTCATTATGGCATACCGCATTGGCAGTCAGGACATAATGATTGATGCACTCACAGAATGCAATAATAGCTTTAAAACATATTGGGGACAAAAACTGGTGAATGGACTCAGAGCGTTGCATACACTAATATATGGTGACAATGATCTGAATGAAGGCGCTCGGGAAGAAAGTAGCACCGATGAAGATGATTCAAACGAGGCCAATAACTGGGTTACAAAACACTTTACAAATCATTCAGAAAATCCTTTTGAATAAATTCGAAAATGAGCATATATAAATCTGAAATTACAAAAGAAGAACTTCAAGAACTTCCACATATTTTTTTCGAGGGAAAAATTCATGTCATCAACTCAAAAGCGGAAACTATCAAGGCAGTCGAATACCTTAAACAATTCCCTTTTGTTGGTTTCGA
>SKHV01000475.1 GCA_007116765.1 Prolixibacteraceae bacterium
AATTTGGCCCCGGAGCTTTTAGTGGTGCAGTTAATATTATTACCAGCTCGGGCTCTAATAATTTTCTCGATGTGAGTATTGCCGGTGGTCAGCATCTATTCAACACTCAACAAGTTTCAGCCGGTATTGGCAGTAAAAAATCCAGTCACTTGTTTTCAGCTAACCGCAAATCATCTGATGGTTATATCGATAATACCGACTTTAATTACCTGAATTTGTTTTACAATGGTAAATATCACTCTAAGCTGGGAGAGTTTAGTTTGCAGGGGGGCATAACCGATAAGGCTTTTGGAGCTAACAGCTTCTACACAGCTATGTTTCCGAATCAATACGAAGAAATTCAAACTTACTTCACATCGCTGTCGTATAAAACCAATTTTCGCAATGTAGCCATAGAACCCGGTTTTTATTACCGGAGAAACAACGATAGGTTTTTGCTTTTTAGAGATAATCCGCCTGCATATGCAAACTACCACACAAGCGACGTTTATGGCGGAAATATCATGGCGGCAATTTCGCACAACAGCACTGGTGTGACTACAGCCGGAGCAGGTATTCGAAGTGAGTCTATATATAGTAACAATTTGGGCAAACCTTCTGATGTTGTTCGCTATAGCACCGTAAACGACACAATTTTGCTCGATAAAACCCATTCGCGTTCAAACTATTCATTTTACATCGGGCATAAACACTATTTCAATAAACTAACTGCAAACATTGGACTTAACCTTACGCACAATTCCGATTTACCTGAAAAGTGGTTTCTATTTCCGGGTATTGACGTTCAATACAATTTGGATAGAAAATCAGCAATACAAGCTTCGATAAATAAAACAATGCGCATGCCTACATTCACCGACATGTATTATACCAGCCCAAACAATGAAGGGAATAGTAGTTTATTGCCCGAAGAAGCTTTAGGTTTCGAAATTGCTTACAATTATAAAATAACTGAAGTTGATTTTTCGTTAACCGGTTTTGTGATGCAGGGCCGGAATATGATTGACTGGGTTCGTGAATCAACTACAGAGAAATGGCAAACAGTTAACTATGCTCAAATGAATACAAGCGGGCTTGAAGTAGCTCTTACTTTGCATTTGAACGAAATATTTGGAGAAAGAAACCCTTTTGAAACAGTAAAAGTAAACTACACTGCTTTAAATATTGACAAAGAAGAAACTGAGCTTATTTCAAACTATTCGCTTAACTATTTGAAAAACAGGCTTGATGTTAGTTTGCTGCATAAGGTATGGCGAAATGTTGATGCAGGTTGGCATGTGGCCTATCAACACCGCAATGGGATGTATGAAAAAATTGTGAACAGAGAATCGTACGGAATGATTGAATATTCACCTTTTTTTACTGCCGATTTTAAAATAATGTGGCAAAAAAATAGTTGGAATATATACGCAAGTGTAAACAATTTGCTTGATAAAGAGTATTTCGACATTGGAAATGTACCACAACCCGGCCGTTGGGTTAAGGCTGGAATTGGAAAAAAAATTAATTTTCGATAAAATCTTTTTTTATTGACAGAAAACATTTGATATATTCGACCAAAATTTAAAAAAAGAAAATAACCATGATGAAAGATATTTTGTCAATTACCGGTCAGCCCGGTTTGTTTAGAATTGTATCGCGAAACAGCAAAAACCTGATTGTTGAGTCGCTGATTAACGGTAAACGTTTTCCTGCATTTTCAACCAATAAAATTCTTTCGCTCGAGGATATCGCTATTTTTACTGACACAACTGAGGTTCCTCTAAAAGAAGTGTTCAAGAAAATTGCCGAGAAAGAAGACAGTAAACCAAGTATCGATCCTAAATCATCAAGCGATGTTTTGAAAGGCTATTTTGCCCAGGTTTTGCCCGAATACGATAAAGACAGGGTTTACGTTTCAGATATCAAAAAGGTGATTCAATGGTATAATCTTCTTCAGGAGAAAGATATGCTCAATTTCGAAGAAGACGAAACAAACAGCGAGGAAAACCAAGAAGAAAAAAGTGAAGAATAGTATGGTTTATCTGGCATTGTGCCTCTAAGCTATTATGATATTAGAAAAACAGTGTGTGTCGTTTTGATGCGCACTGTTTTTATGTTGTAGCCTGTTAAAATAACCTAAGACTCAAGTTGTTTTGCGTCTCTTTTTTCAGAATGAGCTTAAACAATTCAGCAGTTGCCAATGCATCTCCTTCGGCACGGTGGCGATGATTTATGTTTATATTCAGCTTATTACATATTTTTCCAAGAGAATACGATTCGTGTCCCGGAAAAAACTTCCTGCTAAGTTGAACTGTACACAGTTTCTTCATTTTAAAATCGTAGCCCAAATCGTTAAATTCTTTACGAATAAAATTATAATCGAAACTCACATTGTGCGCAACAAATATTCTGTTCGACGTGATTTCAACAACCTTTTTGGCTATTTCGTAAAAGCGTGGAGCATTAGCCACCATGTGATTTGTAATGCCGGTTAATTGTGTGATGTAGAAAGGGATATTGCATTCGGGATTCACTAGTGACACAAAAGAATCGATGATTTTTTCTCCGTCGGAAATTAAAATTGCAATCTCTGTAATTTTTCCTGTCTTTGAACTTCCTCCTGTGGTTTCTATGTCTACTATTGCATACATTCTGCAAAATTAATCAATAAAATGTCAAACCACGGTCATTATTTTGATTGATTTATTGTTAAAGTACTATATTTGTTTTCATGGTTTTGATTGCATATGAATGAAGGACTTATTTCTAAAAATATCGACATATTTGTTATTGGCAGGGTTGCTTGTCGGTATCGGTGCAAATGCACAGGATGAAGATTTTCCCTGGTCGTTAAAGCCTTCATATTCACTGCTTCAGTATTCGGGCGAATTGGGCAATCAGTTTTTCGATTTTTCGAGTCGAAATGACGGAGGTGGGGTTTCTCTGATTCGGTATTTGAATCCATCACTCGACTGGATTATGGGTGTTGACTATTACAGGCTTAACTTAAATGGCTTAATTGACGAAGAAACCTATTCGGCTAACGGGAATCTATTTTCGCCCTCATTTTTAATTAGTTATAAGCTAAATAACGGGTATGTTTTACCTGTAAATTCACTAATAAAACCCTATGTAAATGCCGGATTTGGATACATGATTGGACGTACCCGGGGAATATCATATGATCTAAATGGGGATGAATTTTCGCATTTTATCGACGAGGTTTCGTTAAATTTTTCTGCCGGTATAAGATATAATGTTACACAGTCAGTTTCGGTATTTACCGAAATTAACGGTTTGCTGGTCACAAGCGAAGAGCTTGATGGTGCCTCGTTCAACCCGCAAAACGACAAGTTTGGTGGTGCACGCTTGGGGCTAATTATTCGCTTAGGAAGGTATAAAGATTCTGATGGTGACGGAGTTCCCGATCATCTCGATTTATGCCCCGATACTCCGCCCGGTGTGGAAGTGGATGAAGACGGTTGTCCCTTGGATCGCGATGGCGACGGAATACCCGATTATCTCGACGATTGCCCCGATGATCCGGGCTTGCCCGAATTTAACGGTTGCCCCGATACCGATGGCGACGGAATACCTGACCACCTTGACGATTGTCCGGAGTTGCCGGGCTTGCCAGAGTTCAATGGCTGTCCCGATACCGATGGCGACGGAGTTCCCGATCATCTCGATTTGTGCCCCGATACTCCTCCGGGAGTTGAAGTGGACGAATACGGCTGTCCAATCGATTCAGATGGAGATGGAATTCCTGATTACCTCGATCAATGTCCCGACGAACCCGGTCCGTGGGAATATATGGGATGCCCCGAACCTCCCGATATTGGATGGCCTTCGATGG
>SKHV01000263.1 GCA_007116765.1 Prolixibacteraceae bacterium
GCATGAAAATGAAGGTGAACCATGGGGTTAAAGAGGTAATATTTTACCGCTGATACTCCAAATAGTAATTTCTCCTTGTATTTGTGCCATGGTATTTCAATTCATAAAATGAGCCGGGGCTTAGGTGATTGTCAACCACATCCACATAAGTCCTTACCGTGTTTCCTTCTCTTACTTTGTACTTTATGATTATAGAAACAGGTCCGGGCGGGTATTTGAATTTTCTCCAGGACCAAAATCGTTTACCCTTTATTTTATAGTTGCGTGCAATGTAGTTGTTGGCCTGTGGCGGGCTTTTTTGTGCCTCCTGAAACTCACGGTAAGTCATTAGTTGTGAGCGATTATTCCTTCTTTCCAGTCGAATCACTCGTTTTTCTTCGGTAAAAACCCGTTCTTTTTCAGTTAAGTACTTTTGATAGTAGCGACGATTTCCCTCTTCAAGCTTTTTCTCATCAATGTCGTAAATATCCGATAGGTGCCTGAATTTTTCGCGCTCAGAAGCTTTCCGGTTTTTCGATAGATAATTGATGTAACCGTTCATGTCGGGATCCTGATTGCCATGAACTTTAGCCACATTGCCCGTATAATTACCTGATTGTCTTAACTCATTTCGTAAACGATCAGGATCACCCTTTTTTACTTCGCCAATGTAAGTGCGTGAGTTTTTGCTTTTATCGCCGGCAAACGTGATGGTGGCCTGTTTTTCGTTGCCTGTTTGCGAAAATGATGTTAGTGAGCAGTATAAAATTGCAATGAAGAAGAAAGCTATTCTCATGGATAAAATATTTTAATTCTCATGCTGCCGATATACAAAACAAAAAGCTAAACCACATCCCGTCTATAACGCGTGTTGAACTATATGTTGTGGTGCGTTTTTCTTGATTCTAATCAAAATTTCTTTTTTCTTTTTCTGTTCTTCCTCAATATCATAATCATCCTGCAATCCAAGCCAGAATTTTGCAGTTGTCCCAAAATATGATGCCAATCTGAGCGCTGTGTCAGCAGTAATTCTTCTTTTTCCTTTAATAATTTGAGAAATCCGTGTCTGTGGAATATCCGTGTCCTTAGATAATCTGTATGCTGTTATCTCAAGAGGATTTAAAAACTCCTCAAATAAAATCTCTCCAGGGTGAATATTTGATAATCTGTTCATTTTTCAATCCTCCATTTTTTAATGATAACTAATCTGTTTCAGATTAGCAAATAATTATTAGGGTACGGGTCACTGCCGAGGTGGTCGGTCAAAATGTTGTTGTGCCGGGTCGCACTTCTTTACTATGCCTAGGTATAAAAACAGAGGCTTTGATACTAATTCAGTAAGCCCGATTGGTAGCTCAGTGTCCATGCTGCCCAGTTATATGCACCAAAAGCACCTTTAAACGGGACTTCTTCCAGGAATGTGTTCCCTTCGGGTAGTGGTGCTATATTTTCTTTCAATACAGGCGAATCCGAAATAAGGAAATGTTTATTTCCCGATACTTCAAAGCCCGGATCGGCAAAGCGGTTTCCCGCATCGTGAAAATATTCTTGCATAAGAGCTTCTTCTGCATCCACATTTTCATCGTTTAAGGCGAGCAATTTGAAGAATGACTCTGTCTGATTATTGTTTACATTGTAAAAAATATTGTTGTTGATATTGAGGTTGCCAATTTCCCACTGGGTATAGCTGCTGTGCCTTGCTCTGCTGAATTCTAATTCGACACCATAACCCTGATTTAAAAAAATTGAATTGGCGATGGTTCCCCCGGCATTGTCCCAAAAAGTAACACAATTGTTATACAAGTCATGCCCGCGGCCAACTGCCGTTAAGTTGTAAATAATGGGTAAAGAGTATGGATGTGCAGTTTTTATTTCTTCGCCACCGTCAATTTCGAGCAGTTTATCGCCAAAGTTTGGATGTTGAATGATGCAGACAAACTGTATAGAACCCTGGTATCCTAGGTCAACGTCTAAGCCGTCATCCTCACTATAAGTAATAATAAGGCGTTTGAGGTTAACTGTACCCCCGAAAATTTCGATTCCATCGTCGGCATTGGCAATAACTTCAATGTTTTCGATTATGGTTTTTCGTCCTACTCCGGCAAGCGTTAGGCTGTTAATTTCATTGTCGGCACTTAATTCGGTGCCGGCATGCCTTATTGACACATATTTCAGTATTCCCGAATCATCGTTTTCGTTATTTCCACCATATACGGCTCTTGGCTCCGAAAGCGGGATTCCATCTACATGGTTTTCGCCACTGGGTGTATTTACCGGGGCGTCGCCAAGTAAAATAATACCGCCCCACAATCCAAATTCCTCAATACTTAGTGAACCGTTCAGGTCGTCGGCTTCGGCGGTAAAAATAATGGGGTCAACGGCAGTACCCTGTGCAATAATTTTACCGCCCCGGGCTACTATCAATGCCGATGCCGCAGCGCCCTGCCCCGGGGCAAAACGAATAACTGCTCCCGGCTCGATGGTGAGCACCTGCCCGTCGTTCACAAAAACACGACCTTGCAGCAGGTAATTTTTCCCTTTCACCCAGGTGGTGGTTCCGATACCGGCTCCGTTATCGCTGATTACAATTTCTGATGGTTCAACCCTGAAGTTGCTTTTCCGGCACGAATGCAACGAGAGCAACACCACTGAAAGTAAAACTATTGATATATATTGCCTATTCAAATTCATTTTCTTACAGTTTAAATTCAACATTCAAGTAAATGTAATGGCGGTTGTTCATGTTCGCTGCCTTGGGCACCCAGTCGCGATAATTCAAAGCAAGCTTAAGGTTATCGTTCACTTTGTGTTCAAAACCTGCAACAATTTGAGAGCCATCGGTTGACAGGTTCCATGGACTTGTGCCGCCTTCGGGGATATTAGACTCAAGCATGTCAAAACGACCAAACAACTTCCAATGCTCATTAAATGCCCAAGTTGAATAAAGCGAATACCCGCTTTGGTTGCGGTTTTCGAAAAAACGATTGTTGTAAAGCAGGTTAAAGTCGGCTCCTATCGATAATTTTTCGTTAATGCGGTATCCGGCAAAAAATGCATATACCATTTTGGGCTTATTGTCGGAGGGTTCATAATTTGCCGAAACCCTGCCTGTGAAATTCCCAATATTTGTAACGGTAGCCCCCACATGGTAGTCGAAATAGTTGATGTCGAGCAACTGGCTGTGGCTTTCTCCATTTACTACCGCTGCATCGACCAGAAAAACATCATTTATTTTGTAGGACGCATTTACCCCCATGTCCACACTTCGGGCAAACCTGAACCGGTCAGCAAACGATTTTTCGAGATAGCGGTAACCCCAGAAGCCCTCCTGCACTTTAAAATGGTTCATGCCCACAATTCCAAACGATAAACTAAAGCCGTTTTGGCTGTATTTTATATACGCATTACGGAAATAGGCATAGCGCTTTGCCAGCGCGTAAACCGATTCATCGTCGGGGCTACCAATATCAACTTTAATTTCAGCCATCAAATTTGGGCTCATAAAATACTGATAACCAAGGAATGCCCTGTCAATCTCAAATATTTTAAGATCGTCGGCTTCACTTAAGCCGGTGTGCACATTGCCAAACATGCGCAATGTAGGTTTGCCGTAAGGTTCAAAATGCTCCGTTTGTTGGGCAGAACATATTTGTATACTAACTATTCCTAACAGAAGAAGAAGTAATCTCATTTTTTAAAATTTACGGTGGCAAATGTAAAATGTGTTAAGATAAGGTGAATTAATAAAACATTATCAAATATTAAAAGGTATTACCACAATGTTAACTAGGGCTAAAATATACTGCTGGAGTTAATCATTTATAAACATAAGCCGAATAC
>SKHV01000016.1 GCA_007116765.1 Prolixibacteraceae bacterium
GTCAATAGTCATTAAGTCAATAAGTCGATTGGTCATTGGTCATCAGGAATCATCCAGCAATCCGATAAGTCAGCATCCAGTCTCCAGCAATCCAAAAATCCAAACATTACTGCGACTTGGCGTATCTAGAACCGACCTTGACAGTACGTACACCATTTTCTTCGATAGTAATTCGCACTTCAACTGTGTTTTCGGGCAAAAGGGGCTCAATGCGTTCGGGCCATTCAATAAAACACAAATTGCCCGAATAGAAATATTCTTCGGCACCCATATCGTATGCTTCTTCTATGCTTTTTAAACGGTAACAGTCGAAATGATAAACCGACTCGCCGACAGGTGTTTTATATTCGTTTATCAGAGCAAATGTAGGGCTTGTAATATTATCGGTAACACCCAGCGCCCTGCATATTGCTTTTATAAAAGTGGTTTTGCCGACTCCCATATCGCCGTAAAACGCAAACACTTTACTATCGCCTATTTGCTGTATAAAAAGGACGGCAGCTTTTCGAATATTTTCGATTGAGTCGATTGTAATAATCATAGCTGCAAAAATGCTGATTTTAGAGGAAATAATTGCAATGATTCATCGTATTTTTAAAATGAATATGCTTCAAGTTAAACATTGCTTATGTCAGTTTATTTGTAAATATTTATTTTTACATTTGAAAATTATTTAAAAATGCGGTTATATAAACGCTTTCATTAAAAAAAACAGAATATAAAAAAATACCATTATGAATTTACCGGCTGATTTAAAGTACACCAAAGAACACGAATGGGTTAAAGTAGAAGGCAATATTGCCGTTGTTGGGGTAAGCGATTATGCTCAGGGCGAATTGGGCGATATAGTTTTTGTTGAAATCGATACGGTTGATGAAACCATTGAGAAAGATGCCACTTTTGGAACAGTTGAGGCAGTAAAAACTGTTTCGGACTTGTTCATGCCTGTTTCGGGTCAGATTATAGAGAAAAACATGGATTTGGACGATGAGCCAGAACTGATAAACAAAGACCCATACGGAAAAGGATGGATGATAAAAATTAAAATGAGTGACATCTCGGAACTTGACGAGTTGCTCGATGCCGATGAATATAAGGCTTTGATTTAATATCAGGTTTCAGGTTTGGCTACGCCGATTCCGTTTCTCGGAACTTCGCAATGCTTCGTCTTCGCTTCGCTCCGATTCATGTTACAGTTACTTGTCATTAGCCAATTGCAACCACAGAACACAACTCCTTTTGATTTTTGGAATGTGATTTGGAATTTATAGCTGATGCTTACCTGCCGTAGGAGGAGCTGATGACTGCTTGTCCCGTTTATTTCGACGATAGGTGAATATTTAATCAGGGATGGCTGCTCAATACGTCGAAAAGCCTTCCCCTTTAAACTTTTTTCTTCAATCTTTCAATCTTTTATCTTGTGTCCTGTGTCTTGCATCTTGCATTATTTTTTATTGTTAAGCGTACAGTGCTGGCAAGGGCCCAGTTCGCCACGCAGGCGACGCTCAACAAGGTCTTCGAGGCGCTCGCGCAAAACGGGCACCGCTATTTGCGAAAGTACCTGATCGGCAAAGGCAAACATTATCATAAGGCGGGCTTCCTTCTCGCCAATTCCGCGTGCACGCAGGTAAAACAGAGCATCTTCGTCGATTCGGCCCACCGTGGCACCGTGGCTGCAACGCACATCGTCGGCATCGATTATGAGGCGTGGTTTGGTGAACATTTCAGCCGTTTCGGATAGCAGCACGTTGTTATTTTGCTGGAATGCCTCGGTTTTTTGGGCATCGCGGAACACGTGGATTTGTCCAGAGAAAACGCCTTTCGAATGGTCGTCGAGTATGTTTTTGAACAACTGGCTGCTGGTGCAATTTGGCACAGCATGGTCAATTGATATAAAATTATCGACGTGCTGCTTCTCGTCGGCCAGGGTAAGCCCATTGACATTAGCATGGGCATGCTCGCCTACAAGCTGCACTTTTATGTTGTTGCGCACCACTCCCCCGTTAAGCGTAACGGTATTGGTGTCGAGCAAAGCATTTTTTTCAACATTAGCGAAAAAGCTGGTTATATTAACCGCACCGTTATGCTGGTTTTGTACCGAGAAAAAGCCAAAACGTGAATCGGGCTCTATGTGGCACTCGCTTAAATTATTGAGTATGTAATAGTTCTCGTTGAGTGTATGGTCACAAAAAACAATACGCGCCTCGCTGTTTTTTCCAAGCACAAACAGGTTACGCTGAAGAGCTAAGGTATTCTCTTTTGAATACATAATATTAATGACCTGCACTGGTGCTTCAATGGTCACGTTGTCGGGCACGTAGAAAAACAGCCCGTCCTTTGCCATGGCTGTATTCAGGTTTACCATGGGGTCGGCTGATGCGGCGGCGTATTTATTGTAATGCTTCTCTACAATTTCGGGATGCTCGTTGGCAGCGTGTTGCAGGCTGCTACAAATTACGCCCTCGGGGAATTCGCCCACTCGGCGGTTGCGCCCGTAATACCACCCGTTAATGAGCAGTATAATGTGCGAATTGAGCTGCGGTACATCGCACTTGAAAATCTCGTGCAAATCGACACTTTGTTCGACGTAACGCGGCACTACTTCGAAATCGTTCTGAAAAACGGGGCGCAGGTCGGTGTATTTGTAATCTTCGTTACTTTTTGAAGGAATACCTGCTTTGTAGAATTTTTCCAAAGCAGCCTCTCTAGCTCCGTTCATGAACACGGGGCATCCCTCGTTGTACATTTCACGGTTAGCGGTAAAAAGATTTACAAGCTCTTCGCCGGCAGTATATTGTTTTGTTTCAATCATAATTTACTATTAAGAAATTTATGCATTTCGGCACTTCAAAAAAATTACTCTGCAGCTTCTTCCTTAATCCAGTCGTAACCTTTTGCTTCGAGTTCGTAGGCAAGCTCTTTGCCCGCCGATTTCACTATGCGACCGTTATAAAGAACGTGTACGTAATCGGGCACAATGTATTCGAGTAAACGTTGATAGTGGGTAACTACAATTGTAGCATTCTCGGGTGTTTTCAGTGTGTTCACACCATTTGCCACAATACGCAGCGCATCAATATCGAGTCCCGAATCGGTTTCGTCCAGTATAGCGAGTTTAGGCTCAAGCATGGCCATTTGGAAAATTTCGTTCCGCTTTTTCTCACCCCCCGAGAAACCTTCGTTCACCGAGCGGTTGGTAAGTTGTGAGCTGATTTCCACAATTTTCTTTTTTTCTTCCATTAGCCGCAAAAACTGTGAAGCTTTGAGCGGCTCAAGCCCGTTGTGCTTGCGGTGCTCGTTTACGGCTGTTTTCATGAAATTCACCATGCTCACCCCCGGTATTTCAATGGGATACTGGAAGCTGAGAAAAATGCCGTTACGTGCCCTGTCCTCGGCTGCTTGCTCAAGCAGGTTCTCGCCAAGGAAGGTAACTTCGCCTTCGCTTACTTCAAAACTTTCGTGACCGGCCAACACATTGGCCAGGGTGCTTTTTCCGGAACCGTTGGGTCCCATTATGGCGTGAATTTCACCGGGTTTCACTTCAAGGTTAATCCCCTTCAATATTTCTTTGCCATCGATAGTGGCATGTAAATTCTTAATTGTAAGCATAATTTTTAAGTCATTAAGTCAATGGTCAATGGTCATAAAGCCATTAGTATTGTATCGTATTCTACTTTGTAATCTAAAATCTAAGATCTAAAGTCTCATATCTAAAATCTCACATCTAAACTACCCCACGCTTCCTTCGAGGCTTATTGCCAGTAGCTTTTGTGCTTCAACGGCAAATTCCATTGGCAGTTTGTTCAGCACTTCTTTGGCGTAACCGTTCACTATCATTCCAATGGCATCTTCGGTTTTAATGCCCCGCTGGTTGCAATAAAAAACCTGGTCTTCGCTAATTTTTGAGGTAGTGGCCTCGTGTTCCAGAATGGCTGTTTTGTTGGCACATTCGATGTACGGAAAAGTATGTGCACCGCACTTATCGCCCATCAGCAACGAGTCGCATTGCGAAAAGTTACGGGCATTTTCGGCACGTTTCGATACTTTGACCAATCCACGATACGAGTTATTGCTCACCCCTGCCGAAATACCTTTCGAAACAATAAGACTTCTGGTGTTTTTCCCTATGTGAATCATTTTGGTACCGGTGTCGGCCTGCTGGTGGTTGTTTGTTAAAGCTACCGAGAAAAATTCCCCGTGTGAGTTATCGCCCAGCAGCACGCAGCTTGGGTATTTCCAGGTAACAGCCGAGCCGGTTTCGACCTGTGTCCACGAAATTTTCGAGTGGTCACCACGGCAAATCCCGCGTTTGGTCACAAAATTATAAATTCCGCCTTTACCTTCTTTATTGCCCGGATACCAGTTTTGCACGGTCGAGTATTTCACCTCGGCACGTTCCATGGCAATAATCTCAACCACGGCGGCATGCAACTGGTTTTCGTCGCGCATGGGTGCGGTGCATCCTTCGAGGTACGACACGTAGCTGTCGTCGTCGGCAACTATTAGCGTACGCTCAAACTGCCCGGTATTAGCCGAGTTTATACGGAAATAGGTTGAAAGCTCCATGGGGCAGCGCACGCCTTTGGGGATGTAGCAAAACGAACCATCGCTGAATACAGCCGAATTAAGGGCTGCAAAATAGTTGTCGCCGGCAGGAACTGCATTGCCAAGGTATTTTTTCACCAAATCGGGGTATTCTTTTACTGCATCGCTGAACGAACAAAAAATAATGCCACGTTCGGCAAGTGTTTCTTTAAAAGTAGTCTTCACCGATACGCTGTCGATTACTGCATCAACGGCAACCCCGGCCAGGTGCTTTTGCTCTTCGAGCGGGATCCCCAGTTTGTTGAAAGTTTCTATCAACTCGGGGTCAACCTCGTCGAGGCTGCTTAATTGTGGTTTCTTCTTTGGTGCTGCATAGTAACTGATGCTCTGATAATCGATGGGAGGTATTTTCAGGTAAGCCCAATTGGGCATTTCCATTTTGAGCCAGTTACGGTAAGCTTTTAAGCGGAATTCGAGCATCCATTCGGGCTCTTCCTTTTTGGCCGATATTATACGCACCACATCTTCGTTCAATCCCTTATCTATGATATCGGTTTCGATATCCGAGGTAAAACCGAATTTATAGTCCTCGCTGGTTGCTTTTTCTAATATCTTATCTTGTTCTGTCATGTTCAATCTGAATTTGATTCCGGATGATAATCTAAACAATGTTTTTACCAGACTGTTTAAAAAATGTTGCAAAGATAGTAAAGTAGTCCTATTTTTGACGTCAAATAAATCAATATCACACCAAAACATCTGATATAAAATGGCTGATAACGAACGCAAAATAACACCAATTTCCGACTTGGGCGAATTCAAGTTGATAGAACACCTCACAAATAAAAATAAAATAATAAACGAGTCGACCGAGAAAGCAATTGGCGACGATGCCGCTGTGCTTGACTACAAAAACAAGAAGGTTGTAGTTACAACCGATATGCTTGCAGAAGGCATTCATTTCGATTTAACTTATGTACCAATGAAGCACTTAGGTTACAAATCGATAATTGTAAATCTGAGCGACCTTGCCGCGATGAATGCAGTACCGGAACAAGTTACCGTTTCGCTGGCTATTTCATCGAAATTCTCGGTTGAAGCACTTGAAGAGCTCTACGAGGGCATTTATATGGCCTGCGAAAAATACGGGGTCGACTTAATTGGCGGTGATACCACGGCTTCGTTAACCGGATTGATTATTAGCGTGACAGCTCTGGGTTCGGCTACCGAAAAAGAACTGGTATACCGCAACGGCGCGAAAAAGAACGATATTATTTGTGTGACCGGCGATTTAGGGGGCTCGTACATGGGGTTGCATTTGCTTGAGCGCGAAAAGAATGTTTTTAAGGACAACCCCAAGGTGCAGCCTAAACTTGAAGGCTATGATTATATTTTAAGCAGGATACTGAAACCCGAAGCACGTACCGACATGAAGAAAGTTTTCATCGATTTAGGAGTTCAGCCTACATCGATGATGGATATTTCGGACGGGCTTTCGTCGGAGGTGTTGCATATTTGCAAGCAATCGGGGGTTGGTGCAAAAATATATGAAGACCGCATACCCATGGACATGCAGACCAGGGCAATGGCCGAGGAGTTGAATATTAACCCCATTGTTGCCGCACTGAACGGCGGCGAAGATTATGAGCTGTTGTTTACACTACCACTTGCCGACCACGACAAAATACGCAACCACCCTGATATTACTGTAATAGGGCACATAACCGATGCCTCGGAAGGCACTTTTATGCAGCTTGTGGGAGGAAACGAAGTTGAGCTTACCGCCCAGGGATGGAACCCCTTGAAAAACAAAGAAGAATAGCCTATAAAACAAACGCCCGGAAATAAACCGGGCGTTTGTTTTATATTGAATGTATAAGATTTAGTCCTGGGGTCCTTTCACAATACCACGTTCCGAACTACGGATAAAGGATAGGATTTCCTCACGCTCTTTAGTATTTTCGATTTCTTCTTCAATTGCGTTAAGCGCTTGAGAATTGTTCAACCCTTTTAAATAAATATACCTGTAAACATTCTGAATATTATTCACTTTATCAATATCGTACCCTCTTCGGCGTAAACCCACAGAGTTAACACCTACATACGACAAAGGCTCATTCGCAACAAGTATATACGGAGGAATATCTTTACGCACTAAGCTTCCACCTCCAATGAAAGCATGCTTTCCAATACGACAAAACTGATGCACTGCCGAATAAGGGCTGATAATTGCAAAATCATCAACCTCAACCTCACCGGCCAAACCGGCATAGCTTCCAAGTATTACATTATTATTCAAAAAACAATCATGCGCTACATGCGAATATGATTGCAGTAAACAATCATTGCCCAGTACTGTTTTCCCTTTTGCTGCTGTACCTCTATTCACGGTACAATATTCACGAATTGTGGTATTGTCTCCAATTTCAACAGTAGTCTTTTCACCTTTGAACTTTAGGTCCTGAGGTACTCCGGAAATCACAGCTCCCGGAAATATTTTACAGTTTTTCCCAATGCGGGCACCATTCATAATAACAGCATTTGGTCCAATCCAGGTGCCATCACCAATAATTACGTCTTCCTCTATCGTAACAAAGGGATCAATCACCACATTTTCGCCAATTTTTGCATTGGGATGTACATTTGTAAGATTTTGCTTCATATTATATTAAAATGATAATTCTTTTTCTAAATATTTTCCACTATCTGAGCCATAAATTCACCTTCGGATGCCAATTGGCTGCCTACAAAAACATATCCTTTCATTGTAGCAATGCCTCGGCGAATAGGAGTAACTAACTCAACTTTAATAATCAAGGTGTCTCCGGGAACAATTTTGCGTCTGAATTTAATACCATCAATTTTCATGAAATAAGTTGAGTAACTTTTATTGGGATCCATATGGCTCAACACATACAACCCACCAACCTGTGCCATAGCTTCAACCTGTAAAACCCCCGGAAAAACGGGTTCGGCAGGAAAATGACCTGTAAACATTGGTTCATTCGTGGTTATATTTTTGATCCCAACTATGTGCTTATCTTTAATTTCAACAACCTTATCCACCATTAAAAAAGGATATCTATGAGGCAGCAATTCTTTAATTTTAAGAATATCAAAAACTGGCTCTTGGTCGGGCTTATAAATAGGCGCTGCCGTTTTTGATAGTTGTTTGTTTATTTCTTTTTGCAACAGTTTTGCAAAACGAGTGTTTGCGCTATGCCCGGGGCGACTTGCAATAATTTTACCTTTAAAACGGCGGCCAACCAACGAGAGATCGCCAATCACATCTAATAATTTATGACGTGCGGGCTCGTTCGAAAAGTGAAGCTTAAGGTTATTTAAAATACCTTTATTCCCGTTCAACTTGACATGTTCATGGTGGAATAAATCGGCAATACGGTCGAGTTCTTCCTGGTTAACATCTCTGTCCATTATCACAATGGCATTGTCGAGGTCGCCTCCTTTTACAAGGTTGTTTTTCAAAAGAAATTCAAGTTCGTGCAAAAAGACAAAGGTTCGGCAAGGAGCTATTTCTGCTCTAAATGCCTCAATAGATTCGAGCCTGGCAAATTGGTTGTCAAGCACAGCCGATGATTTAAACGAAATCATTACATCAAGGCTAAAACTGTCGTCGGGTAAAGCTATCAGCTCTGCACCCGACTCTTCATCTTTAAATACAATTTTCTCTCTAATTTCGAAAACCTCGCGTTCTTCGCTTTGCGCAACAATATTATCAGGTTTAATACTATCGTAAATAATTTTTGAACTTCCGTCAAGAATTGGAGCTTCGGGGCCGTCAATTTCAATCAAGAGGTTATCAATTCCAAGAGCAAACAATGCGGCCATTGTGTGTTCAATTGTGCTGATTTTCACTCCGTTTTTTTCGATAACAGTACCTCTCGAAGTATCGCTTACATTTTTCACATCCGCTTCAACAAGCGGCTTATCTTCTAAATCAATTCTTTTGAAAACAATACCTGTATTTTCAGGTGCAGCCTTAAAGGTCATATTTACATTAATGCCTGAATGCAGTCCTTTCCCGGCAAGTGTTACATCGTTAATAATGGTTTGTTGTTTTTCCACCATAATCCAATCCTTATATTTTAAGAAACTTTATTTTTCAAATCTTTTTTTATTCGGTTTAAATCGTAAAACAAATCGGGCAAATTTTTAAACACCGCGTAAACCCTTCTGAATTTCGAGGCATCCATGCCCCATTCCCCCATCATTATTTTATTGTCGGGCACATTATTGTGTATGCCGGTTTTACCACCAACCACCACATTTTTGCCAATTTTGATATGGCCTGCAACACCTGCCTGCCCTCCGAAAACACATCCACTACCAATTTTCGACGAACCCGATACGCCCACAAACGACGCCATTACAGTATTTTCGCCTACTTCTACATTATGGGCAATTTGAATTTGGTTGTCGAGCTTTACGCCTTTACGTATAATTGTTGAGCCCATTGTGGCACAATCTACGGTTGTATTGGCACCTATTTCAACGTTGTCTTCTATAATTACATTGCCTATCTGGTGTAATTTTTTGTAAGTTCCGTCTTCTTGCTTGGCAAAACCAAACCCATCGGAACCAATTACCGCACCGGCATGAATCACACAATCGGAGCCAATTCTTGTTTCGGGATAAATTTTCACTCCGGCATAAACTACCGTATTGTCGCCAATTACGGTATTCCGACCAATGTATGCATGTGGGTAAATTTGAACGTTATTGCCAAGCACTACGCCTTCGTCGATGTATGCAAAAGCACCAATGTACATGTCGCTACCGGTTTTGACGTTCTTCCCCATAAATGATGGAATTTCAATCCCTCGTTTCTCCGGTATTGATTGCACATACATTTCCATAAGACTGGCCAATGCTTCGTAAGCATTCTGAACTTTAATTAGTGTAGCACTAATCTCTTTCTCAGGTTTAAAGTCGCGGTTTACCAAAACAACCGAAGCTTCTGTCTCGTAAATATACTGACTATATTTAGGATTAGCCAAAAATGTAAGGGTTCCGGGCTTCCCTTCTTCTATTTTCGAAATATTATTTATTTTTACATCCTGATTTCCTAGCACTTCACCTTTTAGAAACTCAGCAATCTGACGTGCGGTAAATTCCATATACTAATAATTTAACTGCGAAATAAGTAAAAATTTTAAACTTTATCCAATTCTTTCGGATAACACAAAAAATGTTTCTCTATGCTTTTCGATATTACACTCATATCGATATCCGAAGCATTTACAATACTTTGAGTAGAATTATCCTTATGCAGTATTACTATATTATTCGAATTGAGCTGATAAATATTATTTGCAATTTTGCCTTCGAATACAAAATACTGAACTTCCTCAATATTCATCGAAAACTGTTTCATGGCTCTCACTCGGTATTGCTCAATAAGAAGCTTATCAACTGGCTCTTTGCCTATAATAATTTTAAACAAATTACGATTTATAATTGCATCGGCTAAAATCGAAAGAATTCTATCAGGATGGTGACACCACTCTTTCATTGAACAAAGAATGTCAGAATCGTCAAGAGCGATAAAATTATCCAACAATTTGTCTCTTGTATTGGGTTGCTCGAAAATATCTGCTTGAATATTGTGTTCGAGAAACCACAACAAACGAGGTGGTGCAAATATTTCAACACCTGCTTCTGCAAGCTCTTTAGCGCGTTTTAACAATTTAATCAAAAGCTGCTCAGCTACAATAACTGTTTTATGCAAATACACCTGCCAGTACATTAGCCTTCGTGCGATTAAGAATTTTTCAACCGAATAAATGCCCTTGTATTCAACTACAAGCTCATCGTTCCTGACATTTAACATTTTTAAAATCCTGTCCGACCCAATTGTGCCTTCAACAACCCCGCTAAAAAAGCTGTCGCGACGCAAATAGTCAAGCCTATCCACATCGAGTTGTCCGGCAACCAATTGATGCAAAAACTTTTTAGAATATTCATTCCTGAATATTTCAATTGCGATATCGAGCTGACCAGTAAACTCTTCATTTAACTTTTTCATTATCATTAATGAAATAAACTCGTGATTCACTCCCTTAACCAGTGAATGCTCCAGTGCATGAGAAAACGGGCCGTGACCGATATCGTGCAATAAAACTGCTACCGATACCGCTTCTATTTCTTCTTCGGTAATTTCAACACCTTTACTAAGTAAAATATCAACTGCAATACGTGTAAGGTGAAGCGCCCCTAATGCATGTTCAAAACGAGTATGATTTGCTCCGGGATAAACAAGGCTTGACAAACCCAGTTGTTTAATGCGCCTGAGACGCTGAAAAAATGGATGCTCGATTAAATCAAAAATAATATCCGATTGAAAGTTAATGAACCCGTACACCGGGTCGTTCAATATTTTCCTCTTATTAACTGATAAATTCAACATCGGGTTATTTGAATATTAAATTAAATATAATTTTCAAAAATAATCACAAACAGCATATTAAACGCTTTTTTCACATTATTTTATAAATTTTTAAGAAGTAAATCTCCCATACATTATTATTCATTGATTTTTAATGGAATGATTTTGTTCGAATCATTATTATTTTGTAATTTTGCAACAATTCTGTAAGTAACATTATAGGGGACATGTGTCCCCTATTTTATTAACCTTGCATCATGATTAAGAAAGAACAAATAGAAGAATTGGTTCAACCTGAACTGTCGGAAGAATATTTCTTGGTGAGCGTGTCCATAAAAAAAGGCAATCTCATTGAGGTAATCATTGATGGCGACAATGGAGTTTCAATTCAGAAATGCGTGGATGTCAGCAGAGCAATCGAAGGCAATCTTGATCGCGATTCAGAAGATTTTGAGCTAAGCGTATCCTCTTTCGGTCTTGGCAAACCTTTTAGGGTGTTCAGGCAATATCAGAAACATATTGGCCGACATGTAGAGGTAACGCCCGAAGGAAGCAAGCCTGTTTCAGGAGCTATCACATCTGTCTCGCCCGATGGTTTTGAGATTGAAAATGAGAGTATCGAACGGGAAGGAAAAAAGAAAATCAAGGTAATGAAAACTGAGAAATTCTTGTTTAGCGAAAAGCCAGTTGTAAAGAGTATTATATCGTTCAAATAAAAAAATTGTAAGAAGATGGACAACGTGAGTTTGATTGATACGTTTGCCGAATTTAAGGACCTTAAAAACATTGACCGGGCAACCATGATGAGTGTGCTTGAAGATGTATTTCGTGGTCTTTTGCAAAAAAAGTACGAAAGTGACGAGAATTTCGATATCATTATCAATATAGATAAAGGCGACTTTGAGATTTGGCATTACCGCGAAGTGGTAGCCGATAAAGATTACACCGACCCTAATAAAGAAATCCCACTTTCTGAAGCTAAAAAAATCGATGCCGACTACGAAATAGGAGAAGAGGTAAGCGACGAAGTCAAACTTATCGATTTTGGACGAAGAGCAATCCTTAACCTAAGACAAAACCTTGCGAGCAGAATACTCGAACTCGAAAAAGATAGTTTATACATCAAATACAAAGATAAAGTAGGCGAAATCGTTACCGGCGAAGTATACCAAATTTGGAAAAAAGAGATCCTTATTCTCGACGACGAAGGAAACGAACTTATTCTGCCCAAAACAGAACAAATTCCTACCGACTATTTCCGAAAAGGAGATAATGTTAGAGCGGTTGTTTATAAAGTTGAACTGAAAAATAACAATCCTCTAATAATTCTTTCGCGTACACAACCCGCTTTCCTTGAGCGTTTGTTCGAACTTGAAGTACCTGAGATTTTCGACGGTTTAATTACTATTAAGAAAATTGTACGCATACCCGGACAACGCGCAAAAATTGCAGTTGAATCGTACGACGAACGAGTTGACCCCGTGGGAGCTTGTGTAGGAATGAAGGGTTCAAGGATTCACGGAATTGTAAGAGAATTACGTAACGAAAACATTGATGTAATCAATTACACAACCAACTTAAATCTTTACATTCAGCGTGCATTAAACCCTGCAAAAATTACGAACATAAAAATAAACGATGAGCATAAAACTGCAGAAGTTTATTTAAAACCAGAAGAAGTATCTCTGGCAATTGGTAAAGGCGGGCTAAACATCAAACTAGCAAGCCTGCTTACAGGCTACGAAATCGACGTATACCGCGAAAATGAAACAGACGATGAAGATGTGAATTTGGATGAGTTTGCCGATGAAATTGAAGATTGGGTAATTGATGAACTTAAAGCTATTGGCTGTGATACCGCTAAAAACGTATTGAGCCTTACTCGCACCGATCTCATTAAGCGCACCGATCTTGAAGAAGAAACCATCGACAACGTATTAAGTATATTAAAAAATGAATTTGAATAGAAAACAAACTATTCATTTTCAAAACAATAAATAAAGGATAAAGGCTTAGCTAAATTTGAAGCACAAAATAAAGACCTTAATCCTGAATAAGATAATCATTTCGAAAGGTACAATATGGCATCTGGCACAGGAACAAAACGGCTCGGTAAAGTGGCAAGAGAATTCAATGTTGGAATTTCAACCATGGTTGAATTTCTCAACAAAAAAGGGCATCAGGTCGACCCGAATCCTAATGCAAAAATTGACGAAAATCAATATCTGCTGTTACAAAAAGAATACAGCAACGACATATCGTTAAAAAAAGAATCTGAGAAAATAAACCTCAGAGTAAATCGCATTCAGAAAAACGAAACGCTGACTATTGATGATATCAGTGAAAAAGAAGAAAAAGTAACAGACGACTCTAGCGACGACGACGATCAGGTGTTGAGAATTACTGATTTAAGTGCTAAAAAAGCTAGTAATGTTCAACCAAAAGCGAAAAAAGAAATTGAACAAATTAAAGTCGAAACTCCACGCCATAATGTTAAAGTAGTAGGAAAAGTTGATCTAGAAAAGAAACCCGCCGCCCCAAAACCTGAGCCTAAAAAAGAAGAGCCTGAAGCAAAAGCAAAAGCAAAAACTTCAGAAAAAACAAAAGCTGAGAAAGAAATAACTCCCGAGAAAAAAGAATCGGTAAAGCAAGAGACCAGCCCTAAGCCTAAAAAAGAAGAACCTAAAAAAGAAACGGCGAAAAAAGACACTGAGAAAAAAGA
>SKHV01000253.1 GCA_007116765.1 Prolixibacteraceae bacterium
GACTTCTTCATATTTTCAATTTTATTAATTCTGCGAATTTACGTGCATTTGATTTACAAAAACAATTATTTCCGTTAAAAGACCTAAAAAAATCGGTGAATTAATAAAGTGGATTTGGTAGTTTGAACAAAAACACACATTTTTGTCTTTATTAAAATATGGAGTTGAAATATAAACATATTATCGCGTTTAACCTGATGTTGTTGATGTTACTGTCGACAATCGGCTTCAACATTTTATCAACTTTTTGCCACGGCTGTGAAAAAGAACACACTCTTGTTAGAATGGTTGCTGCAGAGAATGCTTCCGACTGTCATTGCTGTGCATCTACAACTGAAGAAATAAGTTGTTGCTTTGTAAACCACGAAAACGAAGAAAAAGGTTGTGAGCACGAACACAATACCAAAGCTAAATTTGTGCGGCTCGACTATGAAGCTACCGAAGCTAGAGCAAACTTCCTAAACACTGATATACAAACCCTTAATATTCTTTTTCCTATTTCAACTATAAATATTGCATCTCAAGGTATTACATATTACCAACAAATAGTTGAATCGAACCCGCCACCCTTGCAGGGACGAACCATACTTGCTCTTAAATGCGTGCTGCGTAATTGAATACCAACAATGCGAGATTAGTTATCCATTGTTGAACATTCAATACACATAAAATGAAAATGTACATTATTTTAATGCTCCTATTTCTTATACTGCCCGGAGCAAAAATTTATTCTTCGAACATTAGGGGGGTGGTAAAAGAAAAAGCCAATCCCAACTCACCCATAACAGGTGCTAATATATACTGGGCAGGCACTACACACGGCACAGCCAGCAATACCAAAGGCGAGTTTGAACTGGAAGCACATAGTGGCGAAAACCTTCCCCTTGTAATATCATTTGTGGGGTATAAGCCCGATACTGTTTTTGTAAGGAATGCAAATGAACCATTAATTATCCATTTGGAAGAACAGGCCCAACTCAACGAGGTTATTGTGAGCGAACGCCGCCGTGGGCAATATCATTCCACGCTCAACACCATTCAAACTACTACCGTTACCACATCGGAACTACACCGGGCAGCCTGCTGCAACCTTTCGGAAAGTTTTGAAACCAATGCGGCCGTTGACGTAAGTTATTCCGATGCTGTAACCGGTGCAAAGCAAATTCAAATGCTGGGGCTTTCGGGCATATATGTGCAAACCATTTCGGAAAACATGCCGCTTATACGAGGCATTGCAGCCCCCTACGGCTTAGGCTATGTGCCGGGACCATGGATGGAATCAATTCAAATCTCGAAAGGCACATCGTCGGTGGTTAACGGCTACGAGGCCATAACCGGCCAAATAAACGTGGAATACAAAAAGCCGCAAAATACCGAAACACTGCATCTGAACCTGTACGGTAACGAAGCGCTTAAAAGCGAGGCCAATATGAACTATGCTTATCGCTTAAACGACAAAGTTTCAACCATGATACTATTCCACGGTGAAAGCCTTACCAATCAGGTTGACCACAACGGCGATTCGTTTTTGGACATGCCGCTTACCCGGCAAATAAACCTTTACAACCGATGGAACATTGTACCCGAAAACGGCGGGCACCGCGAATTTGGGTTCAAAATACTTGACGAGCACCGACAAGCCGGGCAGATTGATGCTTTCAAAAACCCCGAAGCCGGCCTTTATGGTATTGACCTTAAAACCCGTCGTTACGAAGTTTCGGGCAAAAACGGCATAATGTTCAACAAGCCGGGAACCAGTCTGGGCATACAAGCATCGGGGAGCTACCATAACCAGGAGTCTCTTTACGGAGCAACTACATACAACGGCATCCAATACAACGGCTATCTCAATGTGATTTACATGGGCAACTTTGGCTCCGACCTGCACAACTACAAAACCGGTGCATCAGTAATGGCCGATACCTTTGACGAAACGCTGAACGGCAACAAGCACCAATTGAATGAAATAACACCCGGGGTTTTTGCCGAATACGATTACAACCTGCACAATCAGCTAAACATTATGGCCGGTATCAGGGCCGATTACAGCACAGTGCACGGTTTGTTTTTCACCCCCAGGGTACATGCTCGCTGGAACCTAAGCGAACACATGGTATGGCGGGGCTCGGTGGGTAAAGGCTACCGCACTTCGCACCCGCTTTCGGAAAACAATTACTTGCTGGCCAGCTCGCGTGAAATTATTATTGACAACGATCTGAAACAGGAAGAAGCCATTAATGCCGGAACCAGTTTCACCCTGAAAATACCCATTGGCGAATACGAAGCCACAATTATGGCCGACTATTACCACACCCGCTTCGTCAATCAGGTAATACGCGATATCGACAGCCATCCCAACCGGGTACATTTCACCAACCTTGACGGCATATCGTACTCGAATGCTTTTCAGGCCGAAATTTATTACGAAATTTTCAGGGGCTTCACTCTTAATGCTGCATACAGGATTAACGACGTGCAGCAAACCATTAACGGTGAGCTGAGACAACTGCCCTTAACCAGTCGTAACCGGGCACTGGTTAGCGTGAGCTACGCTACCCGCTTAGATAAATGGCAGTTTGACCTTACCGGGCAGTTTAACAGTGGTGGACGCATGCCCGACCCCTCGCTTACCAGTCACTTGTGGCACGAAACCTTCGACCCTTACAACGTATACAACGTGCAAATTGCTCGTAATTTCAGGCGCTGGAGTTTTTATGCAGGGGCTGAAAACCTACTTGGATTTGCCATACACAACCCGATTATAGCTGCCAACGACCCATGGGGACCCGATTTCGACGGCACCATGATTTGGGGGCCGGTTGACGGGCGAAAAATATATTTTGGTTTACGTTATACAATTAATGCATTTAACTAACAACAAATAAAAATTGAAATCATGAAGAAAATAATCACGATTACCATGCTTGTGCTATTTGCAATATCGTTTGCACCTCAAAACACTATGGCACAGGAAAGGAGAAACGAAGAAACAGTTACCCTGAAAGTTAACATGACCTGCGACATGTGCGTACAAAAAGTAAAAAGCAACATTCCGTTTGTGCGGGGCGTTCGCGACTTAAAAGTATCGCTCGAAAAAGGTGAATGCGAAGTAACTTACCGCACCAACCGCATTACGACCGAGCAAATAATAGAAGCTTTTGAAAAGCTCGATTTCACGGTTGAAGAAAAAACCGGCGAACCCGACGAGAATGGGAAAGAGGTGAATAAAGTTGAATGCGTGGGGCACACGCATTAGCAAAAACATTCTCTGCGAGATTGAGAAACTGTTTAAAAAAAGATTTTAAACAGTTTCTCAAGCACAAACTAACATTAAAAATCAGGTTGCAATTTCATGCAAATCAATTTTCGGGTTCTTTTTCCACAAACGTATTACTTTATTGATTTTCTCTTTGTTTTTTTGGGTCTTCCCAAAAATGACGTTTGTTTTGGTTTTTATTTTGAAGAAAGAGACCATTTCGATTAGTTCGTTGGCTTGCTTTTGCAATTCGGAGGAACTGGCGGCCATTTCTTCGGCAGCCGATGCATTTTCCTGACTCACTTCAATTAACTCGTCAACTGCTTGTTTTACATGAACTATCCCATTTGACTGATCGGCACTTGCAAGTGAAATTTGATTCACCAAACCCGAAGTTTTCTCTACAGAGGGCATAATTGATTGCACCAGCTTGTTCACGTTTTCGGCTTGACTGAGGTTTTTTGATGTGATGATATTTATTTCGGCTGCTGCATCTTTGCTAACTTCAGCCAGACGTTTCACCTCGCCGGCAATTACCTGAAAGCCGGCTCCGTTTTTGCCTGCGCGTGCCGCCTCAACTGCAGCGTTCAATGCCAGTATGGTGGTTTGAGTTGCTATTGAATTTACAATCTTTAATTTCTCCGAAACTTTTTTACCGGCTTCAACCGAATTATCGGTATGATTTTTTATCTGCCCGACACTTTCTAATACGAACGATGCCAAACGATCTGATTCTTCTGCATTCTTTGCGTTTTCATCGGTCGATTTGCTCAATTGCTCAACTGTAGCAGAAATCTCGTCGATAGAAGATGCCTGTATATAGGTGCCCTGTGAAATATGCTGTGCCGATTGAGCAAACTGTCGGCTCGATATTTCAAACAGACTAGCATTATGGTTTATGTTTCCAATTATTCCCGTGAGCTTCTCGGTCATTTGCACCACCGATTTCATCATTCCTTTATAAGCTTTACTTTCATCCAAATCCATTTTTATTTTTCCTTTTGCCACGTTGCGGGCAATTTGGGCAACCTGCTCAGGTTCGCCACCCATAATCTCAAGAATACCTTTAAGAATGAATAACCCGGACGCAATTGCCAATAAAGAAAACGATAAAATGAAAATTATTAGCATGAGTATATTACGCTGAATCAATTTGCCAGTGCTTGAAACTACAATTTGTTTCACAAAAACTATTGACTCAAGCAAGTATTCAAATTCACGATTCAACTGCCCTGTAATGCCTTGGCCTTGCGAAATCCCTATTTGCTGATCTTTGCTCACCAACAACATAAAAGTACTGAAGTAATTATCCAGTTTTTCATCCATTGAATTCTTTATGTTACGATTAAGCGGAGCACTGGCGATGTCGCTTTTCATCATCTGGTACTCGTCTGTAAGTTTTGTAATCAGAGCTTCTTCTCTTCTCAACAGATAGTCTTTTTCATGGCGTCGCAACATTAGCATCCGAACACCCAGCGCAGGCATATCCTGCTTATTTATTTCCCGTTCAATATCATGAACTGACTTTCGCATTTCACCAATTATGCCCCAGTCTTTAAAGCCAAATTCCTTTCTCAAACCGGCATAAATATGAAATGTGCTTGAATAATCAGTTAAAAAATCTACTATACTGTCAATTTGGCTATGACCTACGCTATTGTCCCTGATATTTAATTTCTTCAAATTACTGCTCAATTTTGAAGCTTTCAAGTAATTATTTTCAAAGCTGCTTATGTGAGCACTCGCTCCACCGATGTAGAACTCAGGAAGAATTAAATCGTAAGTACGAAAGTCATTTTCGTCTTTCTTCATTTCAAGAGCTATATTATAAAGCTCCGTTATTTGAGTTTCCACCTCCATCATATTCCTGATGCGTTGCAACGAATAGAATGTATAAACCCCAATTGCAGCAAACGATACCACAATAATTGTAAAAAGCAAAACAAATCTTGTACGTAACTTCATAAATCTATCAATTATAATTTGAAGCAAAAATAGGACTGACTATTTACAGATACGAAAAAACTATTTCAACATATTGTAAAGAAACATGCATTTATGAAACACTATTGTAAATAAATTGTAAGGACTCTGTTTGCAGATTTTTTTGATTAAAAAAAGTTAGTTGGGGGGTTAAATAATGTTAAGTGCATTAGTACAGTCCTATATTCGATATATATTTGCTCTCATGGGGAAAAGAAAGATTTATTTACTCATAATTGTAATGTCGATAGTACTGACCCTGCTAATATTGGTGCAGGTTAATATTATTAACAAGGCAGCTAACATTAAGGATGAGCAATTCAGCCAAATTGTTAGGCGCTGCCTCATGCATGTTGCCACACGCCTCGAAGAAGAAGAAACCCGGCAGTTTATTATTACAGAACAACAACGAGCCATTCAGCAAAGTGGCTTAAGCCGAAACAGCACAGAACCCGGTGTAATTAGTCAAAAGCAGGTAAACTTTTCATTTAATATGCAGCAGGACAACATGGGGAATATACGCGCCAGTGCCAGCTTTCAGGAAAGAGACACTACTTTAAGCACACCCATACAAGATCCTGCCGCATTCAAAGTGCTGGCTGAGTTGAATAACATGGAACAGCAACGTTTTTATCACAGCTTTCATGAGCGAAATGTTTTTACACGCAACATTCAATATCAGCTCGAAATGGCCAACAGGCCAATAGAACAAAGGATTAACGCCAATTTTCTGGAACAACTTTTAATGCATGAATTCCGAAATAATGGAATTGATCTTGATTTCGAATATGTAGTTAAGTCATACAACAGGGGAGAAGAAAAAACAATCTTCAGCTCAAATAATTACAAAAAGAGTCGTAACAAAGAACATCAAATTCCACTGTTTACGAACGATATTGTTTCGCAAAAGCCCAATTACCTGAAAGTATATTTCCCCAAAGCACAGAAGCAAATATTTTCTGAAACCGGAGTAATGGTTGTTCCCACCGCCATTCTGGTTTTGCTCATTGTAGGTATTTTTTCATACACCATACTCATTATTGTGCGCCAGAAAAAACTATCGATGGTTAAGAACGACTTCATCAATAATATGACACACGAGCTAAAAACACCAATTTCAACAATTTCCCTAGCCTCACAAATGCTACGCGACAGCTCAGTAAACACGGCTCCCTCTTCGCTGGAACGAATTTCGGGTGTTATTTTTGAAGAAAGCAAGCGCCTAAGCAACCAGGTTGAAAAAGTATTACAAATGGCTATTTTTAATGAAGGCCGATTAAAAATGAAATTCAAATCATTTAATTTTAGCGAAGTAGTTCAACAAGTTGTACAAAGTTTCGAAATCAGAGTAAGCTCCTCAGGCGGTACACTTAAGTTAACAGAAAATACACAATTGAATAATATTTACGGAGACCAGGTGCATATCACAAATGTTTTGTTTAACTTGCTTGATAATGCGGTTAAATACAGCAAGGATGCACCTGAAATTGAAGTAAGTACAGAAAACAAGAACGACCAGTTGCTTGTTTCAATAAAGGACAGTGGTATTGGCATTGCGAAAGAGCATCAGAAACAAATTTTTGAGCGTTTTTTCAGAGTACCTACCGGAAATGTTCACGACGTAAAAGGGTTTGGACTCGGGTTGCATTATGTGAGTAAAATAGTAGAAGCACACAAAGGCACTATAAAAGTAGAAAGTGCCGTTAACAAGGGAACGCTATTTACAATTAGTTTTCCGATAAAAGAATAAAACATGGATACCAAAATTAAAATCTTGCTTGCAGAAGACGATGAAAATTTAGGCTTGCTGCTAAAAGAATACCTCATAGCCAAAGGCTACGAAACCGATCTATATCCCGATGGAGAAACGGCTTATCACGGATTTATGCGAAGCCAATACAACTTATGCCTGCTTGATGTAATGATGCCCAAGAAGGACGGATTTTCGCTTGCAAAAGATATCAGACTTGTGAATCCCGATATTCCTATAATATTCCTCACTGCCAATAATCTGAAAGAAGACGTATTGGAAGGGTTCAAACTGGGTGCCGACGATTACATGACCAAGCCTTTCAGCATGGAAGAGCTTATTTTTAGAATTGAAGCAATTCTTCGCCGGATTTCGAACGAATCGCACAATAGCGATCAATCAATTTTCACAATTGGAAAATTCACCTTTGATACCCGCAAACAACTTTTAATTAATAACAATGAAGAGGTTAAACTAACTACAAAAGAGTCGGAATTGCTTCGCTTGTTGGCGACCAATGCCAATAAGGTACTTGAACGCAATTATGCACTTAAAGCAATATGGATTGACGACAATTACTTCAATGCCCGAAGCATGGACGTTTACATCACCAAATTAAGAAAGCACTTGAAAGAAGATACTTCAGTAGAAATTATTAACGTACACGGGAAAGGCTATAAGCTAATTATGTAATAATCTTATAAACTTGGCAAATAAGAAAGCCCTGTTTCAAAACAAATTGAAACAGGGCTTCTATATTATTGCAACAGTGAATTATTATCGGCGTACACGCTCTTTGATACGAGCTTTCTTTCCTGTTAGCTCACGGAAATAGAAGATACGAGCCTGTGAAACTTTACCTCGCTTGTTCACTTCAACTTCATCAATAAAAGGTGAATAAAGCGGAAAAATACGTTCAACACCCACATTACCTGACATTTTGCGTACGGTAAATGTTTTGGTGCTACCTTCTCCTTTGGTTTGCAGTACAACACCTCTAAAGTTCTGGATACGTTCTTTGCTTCCTTCCCTAATTTTATAGTGTACCGTTACGGTGTCACCTGCACCAAACACTGGATGTTGTTTCTGACTCTCGTCAATAAATGCGTTTTCAGCAATTTTAATAGCGTCCATCATTTTCAAATTTTAATGGTTAAATGCGCAATATTACCTGATATCTTTAATTGGCAAGAGATTGCGACTACCTTACTTCTTTAAGGCGCGGCAAAAGTAGATAATTTTTTCAATAGTTAAAAAAAATATAGAAATAAAAAGAATTCTTTTGCATTATTATTCAATTACTTTAAGTTTATCGCCGGTATCGTTTACAATTGCTCTTTTCCATTTATCGGGATAAGCGGTTTGAATTGGCGATGCAGGCATGCCTGTTGGTGTGCGTTCAAAACCACTTTCAGTTTCTTTCTTAATATTGAAGTCGATATATTTTACAAGCAGATATTGCCACAACTCGTTCCATTTATCCATTGTATGCCCGGTTGCAAAATTCGAGTAACTAGTTAAAAATTCAATGGTTTGCTCTTTGTTGCCCCTGTCCCATAGTTGCCGTGCAGCATTGTCAATTGCCGGAGTCATTTCAATAAACTGAGCTTCGAGCCCTGACTGTACATGTTTAATATCCTCAATCATATCGCTGTAACGCAAATAAGCAAAATTTGTCACCTTATTGAATAGCCAGAATGCCGAGGTTTCGGAATAAGTAAGCAAGTCGCCATTTCCTACCTTAAAAGCTTCGGGCACTCTAGTTATTCCACAATACATGGGCACATAACATGTACTGTAAGTATCGTCGACACCAAACCAAAGTATTCCGCCAATTGGATTGGGCAAATAGCCTCTGCTTTGCGACACAAACGAGAAACCTGTTTGTTGTGTTGAGATAGCCCGCTCATTGCAATAAACAAGTGAGTCGACAGTGAAAGTTAAAGGTCTTGAACGATAAGGCAAGCCGTAGGGACCTGCACCAATGTCGGTCGTCATGTCGAGTGGTGTTCCCTGATAATGGTCACGCATCATGTCCATTACATCGGCAACTGAGAGTTTTTCTGTTGGCTTAATCCACAATGGCATTCTGTTTTGAGCAAAACCGTGCTCACCCAATTCAATTTCTCCCATAACATAGTTGGTATATTGTTCCATGTTTTCGCTCACTTTACGAAAACCTGACCACACACGTGCTTCGCAAAAACGAGCAGCCCCAAAGTCGAGCGGTGCATAAACATCTGAAAAGCTAAAGTCGCGGTTAAGCCCTTCGAACCAGCCTCTTTCACGAGCAAAAGAAATCACGTCTCTCGAATATAGGCAATTTTGGGAATCGTTGAGAGGGAAAGTTGTGATACGTGCCTGGTTTGCATGCCCCGAGATGTAACCATCGGGTATTTTAACAGCTACCCAAACCGCTCCCTTTTCGAAGTTTCCTTTTCCAATTAATTCCATTATCCATACCTCTTCGGTATCGGCAATCGAGAACGATTCGCCTGAACTGTAATAGCCATATTGTTCAATCAGATCGGCTATTGTACTAATCGCTTCCCTTGCAGTTTTGGCACGTTGCAGAGTAATATAAATCAGGCTGCCATAATCCATAATAGCACCATCCTGCGAGCTCAGTTCTTTTCTTCCTCCAAAGGTAGTTTCGGCAATTGCCAGTTGGTGCTCATTCATGTTACCCACAACACTGTAAGTTTTTTCAATCTGCTCAATTTCTCCTAAATACTTTCCAGTATCCCATTCGAAAACATCGAGCATACTACCCTTTTCGTGTGTAGCAGCAGGGGTATAGTAGAGTTCACCATACAACACATGCGCATCGGCAGCATAAGTGAGCATTGTTGATCCGTCGGTTGACGCACCCCGCGTGACAAGAAAGTTGGTACAAGACAGTACGTGGTCTGCATTTAGCACTATTATTAGGACAACTATCAGAATTTTTTTCATCTATTTACATTTTCTTAAGTTACTAATTACCTATTGGATCAAGATTACGCTCTTTGAACTTTCAGTCTGCCCGGATATCCTGTCCCACTTAGGCGGGAGGACTCGCAAAAATCATTGGCTCCTCCGAGCTTCGTTCCTGTGGTGTGAGACACTTGCAACTCATGCTCGTTTCATATTAGGTACTATCATTATTATTTATCAATGATACACAATGCAGACTAAACGCTACATGACAAAAACATTAATTTTGAATTCGTCTTAATTTATTTGCAATTTAAATAATACAATCACTTTTCAATGTTACTCAGAATTTCTTTTGCCCATTCGAGGTATTCAGGACGCTGCTGAAATTGGCCTGCGCTAAAAATTCTGAGTCCTTTGAGTTTTCCGGCATTCAACATATCGACATAATGCTGTAACACCCGTTTGAATTCATCTTCGCTCAACCAGCGACCACCATCCATTCCCGAGTTAAGATACAGACCTGCGATTACCATTTTGTCGGGATGATGTTCTAGTCCTCTTGCAAGGTGAGCTTCGGCCGATGCTATAATCTCGGGAGTGTTGCCCCAAATGTTGAGGATTACTCCATCGATATCAAAATCAAAATCGTGTTGTTCCTGTTTCCTATGCGGATAATGTGGAACCCAAAGTTGCAAATTGGGATTTATTTTTTTGGTTGCATCAATAATTTCATGCCACTGTTCTTCGGTGCGATGTCCTTCCTCCACTTCGTCGTAAAAATCGTTTAAATACATACCCACAATACCTTTGTGTTTATGCGAAAGCTCGACCACCCATTGGGCATGTTTAAGTGACTGGTCGTGAGTCCAGCCCCAGGCGGCCCTTTCTATTTTAGCAAAAACATAGTCTACGCCGGGAGTATTCAGGCATTTATACATGTGGGTTTCTTCCCATGCCTGCCCGTTGTAGTACGAATCATGTGACCAAATCAGGTTTACTCCCAATTCTTCTACTATTTCTGTTAAATCGATATTTTGTTGATGATTCCACAAGGTTATAAACTTTACCGTGTCATCATCATCAATTCCTTTAGCACTTATAATGAAAAGCAGCAAAAAGGCTCCGGTTATCATTTGTTTCATTTTTCTAAGTTTTAAGCATTGTATATTTCGGTATTGTAGAAAAATCAAGTTTGCCAAACAGAATAGCAAATATAGAAAAAACAGAGTCAAAGCACTAAAAAAGGCCAATGGGAACTCCACTGGCCTTTTATGTTATAAAACAAGCTAATTAAATCCAATGTAGAAATCTAAAATCAAATCGGTGTGGTAACAATTCATTTTTAGGGAATACTCTAATTCCATAACTGTAACTGCCGGGATTCATAACTGTCAAATTAAGTTTGTACTCAGCTTCGTTATGTTTTGATTTTACCAGTTCAAACTCATATTTTTCAACAAATCGATCTTGTTCGTCTTGCTTTTCTGTCAGTACGAGTTCAACTCCCACGCTTTCAGGATTGATTCCATTGAGATTCAACTTGACTTTGGCCGGATGCACTTCCCCTATTTTGTAGGTGTTGGCAATACCGTGATCAATTGAAGCTTCTATAGTGCTAATCCCATGCCATTTTTCAGCTATCTGGGCTTTCCAAGCGGCAATTTCTTTAGCAAGCATATTTTTATTCGCTTTCAATTTCGAATAACGCTCAGCCTGTGGCGTATAAAACTTATTGATGTAATCGGTCAGCTGTCGTCTCATTGTGAAATTTGGTGCCACTTGTGCAATTGTATTTTTCACATAAGATACCCACTGTTCCGAAACACCCTCGCTGTTTTTATTATAATAAGCAGGGACTATTTCCTGTTCGAAAATATTGTAAATGGTTTCGGCATCCAGCTCGTCTTGAAATTCCTGCACATCGAACGAACGTTCTTTTGCTAAAGCCCAACCGGCTTCGGGCTTATACCCTTCTACCCACCAGCCATCAAGCACCGAGAAGTGAATGGTTCCGTTCATCACTCCTTTTTCGCCACTTGTGCCCGAAGCTTCGAGCGGACGAGTAGGAGTATTCATCCATATATCTACACCTTGCAACATCATTTTTGCAAGGTTCATGTCGTAATTCTGAATGAAAATAATTTTTCCCAGAAACTCAGGACGTTTCGATATTTCGACAATGTGCTTTATGAGTCCTTGTCCTCCACCATCGGCCGGGTGTGCCTTACCCGCAAAAATAAACTGAACCGGGTGTGTTGGATTGTTGACAATGGCATTGAGCCTATCGAGGTTTTTAAAGAGCAAGTGGGCACGTTTGTATGTTGCAAATCTGCGGGCAAAACCGATGGTCAACGCACTGGGATTCAACTTACTTAAAGCTTCGGTAATCAATTTGGGATTCTCGTTTCGCTTAATCCAGTTATCTGAAAAACGCTGTTTGATGTAATTAATCAGTTTAACTTTTAGTTCGTGCTTCAATTCCGATATTTCTTTGTCGGACACTTTGTAAATATTCTCCCAAACTGAAAAATCGCTTTGCGTTGAAGGAAAATTTTCCCCAAAATATTTCTTGTGTAATTTTTTCCATTCCTTAGCTGCCCATGTTGAGTAATGTACACCATTTGTAACATAACCAATGTGCAATTCTTCGGGGAAGTAACCGGGATAAAGGTTGTTCAAAATATGCTTGCTCACATCGCCATGCAGCATACTCACTCCGTTAATATTTTGCGAAAGGTTTGAGGCAAGATAACTCATATTGAAATGATCGTCGGCAGGATTTGTTTTTCCAAGCATCAAAAATTCATCCCAGTTTAAATTAATGCTTCCGGGGAATTGAGACATGTATTTGCTGAATAAATCAACATGAAACGAATCGTGTCCAGCAGGCACAGGTGTGTGTGTGGTAAATAAAGTAGAAACCCTTACCAACTCTTTAGCCTGAGCATAAGTAAGGTTTTGTGTTTCGATGAAATTTTTAATTCGTTCGAGGCCTATAAAAGCGGCATGTCCTTCGTTGCAATGGTACAAATCGGCATCAATGCCAATTTTCTCCAAGGCCTTAATACCTCCAAGTCCTAAAAGCATTTCCTGCTTTAAGCGGTTTTCGTTGTCTCCTCCGTACAAGTGGTGAGTCACAAAACGATCTTCAGCCAGATTTTCATCCAAATCGGCATCAAGCAGATAAAGCTTAACGCTTCCCACGTTAACCTGCCATACCCTTGCGTGTAATATTCTACCCGGATATTCCACTTCAACCTTAACCCACTCATCGCCTATCATTACCGGAGATACCGGAATTTTAGAAAACTGTTCGGCTTCATAATTTGCAATTTGATCGCCGGTATTGTTTAGGGTTTGTTTAAAATATCCGTAGCGATACAGCAGACCGACGCCCACCATATTTACTTTATAATCGCTGGCTTCTTTCAGGTAATCGCCGGCAAGAACCCCAAGCCCGCCTGAGAATATCTTTAAACTGTCGTGCAGACCATACTCCATGCTGAAGTAAGCTATTTTCTTGTCGTCGATATTTGAGCGCTCTGATAAATAGTTTTTCAGCTCATTGCTTACTTCGTTTAGCCTTTTTTTAAACTGGATGTCCTTTTCAAGCTCCAGAAATCTATCGTATCTCACCTTATCGAGCAAAAGAATGGGATTGTGTATTGCTTCTTCCCAAAGCTCACTGTCAATATATTCAAACAATTCCCTTGCTTTGGTATTCCATGCCCACCA
>SKHV01000170.1 GCA_007116765.1 Prolixibacteraceae bacterium
ATTAATCATTGCTTCATACTGGATAACTAAATCAATTATTTCTCCTTTATCTTTCTCAAAACGAACTCTGATTCTATCTCTAAACTGGTATCCCAAAAAAATGAAAAACTCTTTTTCGTTCATTGTATCCTGTTTGTGGTAAAGATATGAAATTTATAATGAATTTAAATATTTTAACCGCTTGCATGTTTAATGCCTTTATTGGGCTACGAAATTATTTTCCCTCAGTTCTTCTGAAAGACGGGGTACACCGAATGGTTACTGCTATTCCCGAAGGGAATAAACGTGAATTGAAAATTAGCGGAGCTAATAGCCCTACCGATTATAACGGGACAGCCGGGGTTATTCACGATGATGGTTTTACAACAACCACGGAGTGGTTGAATGTGGATGTTTGAACGCTGTGTAGGCAAGTGAGGGTTTCACTCCAAGTGAAGCCCTCACTGGTGTGTCGTTTAGTTATGTTGATGCATTGATGCTTGCTAAATGCATATTGTTTTATGCGTATTTATTGGTTTACGCTAACAAAAAGCCGTCCCGAAAGCTTTCGCGGACGGTGACATATTGGTAGGAGGGGGTGAAGCCCCCGGTAAAAATGCGCCAGCATTTTAAATCGGCCGCGGTAGGGTGTTGATAAAAGTTTGTTTATTTATTCGGACGAAAAAGGGATAATATTAAATATCCAATATCCAATATCCAATATTCAATAATCAATATCCAATATCCAATAACCAATAACCAATTACGAGTGGGGTAATACCCTCATTGGTGGGTTGTAGCCGGATTTATGAGCCACCCCGGCGGGGTGAAATGTTGGTAGCCCCGATTCTTCCCGATTCTTCCCGATTCTCGGGACAAGCAGGGACAAGCAGGGACAGGCAGGGACAGGCAGGGGGTGAAGCCCCAGTAAAATTTAAGGTAAAAGGATTATAAATTCATTGTTTAACAGGCGTGGATTGTTATCGAAGATCACCCGAAGGTAAATTAGCTGTGCTGAACTTCGTTTCGCACCAGCTGTAAGAAGGTATCAAAGGAAAACGCTTTTTTAAAGGGTTTAAAGGGCGTTGGGTAGCGGACAGGAATGTCCGTTTTGCTATTTGGTTGCGTGTTGTGCGTTCTAGTGGCGGATAGTAATTATTCTCCACACCTCTTTTTAACTTCACGTATTAATTTCTCATCGATCCTGAAATCTGTATCTCGTATTTCTTGTATAACTTTGGAGACTGATTTGATTAATCCTTTTTCTTTGGCTGTTATTAGAATACCTAAAGTGCCAGTGTATTTTAACTCCAATTGCCTTGCTTCCCGCCTGCCTTTAAGTTCATCAATTATTAGTAAACATTCCTCTTTTTCTAATGCCAAAGCTATTGCGCTTGCTTCACCCGAGTCTAAAAAACTTTCCAGTATTTTCTGGTATTTAATGTCTTTTGGATTTTCAATTTTAATAAATACCGGAAGTTCTTTTTCAAATTCATCAGCCACGATCTGAGTAACAGATATATTTTGAAAAAGTGATTCCAAAAGGCCAATTTTTCCAATTTTATCCAATAAAATTAAACAGCTTGTATCAGAGACTATAATTCCGGGCATTATTTACATCATTTTCAAGTTCAGATATGGGGTAATTAAATAATGACACACTATAATCGCCTAAAATTTCCATGAAGGTTCTTTTAGATAAACCTGCTAATTCGGCCGCTTGCCCTAATGTCATTTTTCCTTTCTCGAATAAACGTGATGCTAGAAGCATTTTGGCTTCCCTATCGTTCAAATCGACATTGTCTGGTATATTTAATTGTATTGTTTTCATTTTTTGCATTTTTTCAAAGATACTTTTTTTTCTTAAGTTTTCCTACATATTGGGTTAGCTGCCAGGTTGTGCGCTGAACTAAGTTAGTTCAAATATGGGGTTTGTAGCAGTAAAATAACCAATAACCAATTACGAGTGGGGTAATACCCATACTGGTGGGTTGTTGCAGGGTTTATGAGCCACCCCGGCGGGGTGACATATTGGTAGCCCGGGGTTTTAACCCCGGTAAAAATGCGTTAGCATTTTAAATTGGCCGCGGTAGGGTGTTGATAAAAGTTGGGGTGTTGTTGCGGCCGTAATGGTACGGTTTTTCGATATTGATACAACCTTTTCCAAAGTGTTGAACGTTGGAAAAGTTGAGAAAATAAAAAAGCGAACCGGTGTGACTCGCTTAGTGCTTTGTTATTGATTGCTGGTGTACCATTTGTACATTCGTTCAATACCTTCGTCGATCTCGATTTTGTGGTGCCAGCCCAGGGCGTGAATTTTCGACGGGTCGGTCAGTTTTTTCATGGTGCCATCGGGCTTTGTGGTGTTGAAATAGAGTTCGCCATTGAATCCTACTTTTTCCTTGATCAGCTCGGCGACTTGTTTTATGCTGACTTCGCGCCCGGTTCCGATGTTGATGTGGGTGTTTCGCACCTCGCCTTTTATTAACTCGAGCTTGCTTGTCATCCCGAGCTTGTCGAGGGATCTCTTCGATTCAACAGATTTCTCCTTCGTCGAAATGACACTTTTTTTAGGTGCCACATCGTCGAAATTGATGTTTTCGATCACATACACACAGGCCTCGGCCATTTCTTCGCTCCACAGGAACTCGCGCATGGGTGCTCCTGTTCCCCAGATTTCTACCGAAGCAGTGAGAGGGTGTGAGGGCGAGAGGGTGAGAGCGGGAGAAAGGGTAATGCCATATTTTGAAAGAATGGCAAGAATTGTTTCTTCCGAAGCGTCACCATTTATACCTTCGATGGGGCGCGTGTTGAGGTCGGTGCGGATGGCTTCCCAGTTATTAGCTTCGAGGCACTTGCCTAAATGTATTTTGCGGATCAAAGCAGGCAGCACATGCGATGTTTCTAAATTGAAATTGTCGTTTGGCCCGTACAGGTTGGTGGGCATCACGCTCAAAAAGTTGGTGCCGTACTGAAGATTGTAGCTTTCGCACATCTTGATGCCTGCAATCTTGGCAATGGCATACGGCTCGTTGGTGTACTCAAGCGGTGAGGTGAGCAGGCTATCTTCGGGCATGGGTTGGGGCGCCTCGCGCGGATAAATGCACGTGCTGCCCAAAAATAGCAGTTTCTTCACACCTGCTAAATAAGCCTGATGTATTACGTTGTTCTGTATCATCAGGTTCTCGTATATGAACTGTCCTCGATAGGTGTTGTTGGCAATAATGCCACCTACTTTGGCGGCTGCCAAAATCACATACTCGGGTTTTTCGGTTTGAAAGAACTCGGCCACGGCTGCTGTGTCCATTAAATCGAGTTCATCGATGCTGCGACCGATTAAGTTGGTGTATCCTTTGTTTTGGAGGGTAAGCCACAGTGCAGAACCTACTAGGCCTTTGTGACCGGCTACGTATATTTTCGAATGTTTTTGCATGATAAAGATTTAAGATTTAAGATTTAAGATGGAAGATGGAAGATGGAAGATTTAAGATGGAAGATGGAAGATGGAAGATTTAAGATTTAAATGGTTTTTTCAAGATATTTTATGAAGCCGGATAGTTGTTTTGATATGCTTATGCATTTTTCTATGAGTATGGTGGAGGCTTCGTTATTTATGAATTTTAGGTCTGTGCCAATTATTAGCATTGATCTGACTTCTCCACAAGACCCTTTCGATATGATTAGAAAACGAACAAATTCTTTGGTAGATGATCGTTCGTGTCCTTCGGCAATGTTGTTCATAATTGAAATGGAAGCCCTGCATATTTGATCCTTAAAGCCATAATCCCGACAAGCTGAAAATTCCCGGTATATTTCA
>SKHV01000054.1 GCA_007116765.1 Prolixibacteraceae bacterium
CGAAAATGTTACCTGGGGTGATTATAAATTTCTGTATTTATCGCCCGAGCGTATTTCGACTGAAAGATTTAAGGAACGGCTTGCTAAAATGAACATAAACCTAATTGCGGTGGACGAGGCTCACTGTATTTCGCAATGGGGTTATGATTTCAGACCCTCGTATTTACGTATAGCTGAGTTGCGAAAGCTTTTGCCTGGGGTTAATATCATGGCACTTACTGCTACAGCAACTCCTCAGGTTGTAGACGATATTCAGGAAAGGCTAATTTTTCCGAAGAAAAACGTGCTGAAGAAAAGCTTTAGACGCGATAATCTTATTTATAAAGTAAGGCACGAAGAAGACAAACTTGGTTTTTTGACCCGTACACTGAAAAATGCAAAGGGAAGCGGTGTAATTTATACTCGCAGTAGGAAGAAGACTAAGGATATTGCCGAAATGCTCCAAAAAGAAGGGCTTAGTGTTACCTATTATCATGCCGGACTTTCGGCCGAAAGTAGAAGTTTAAGGCAGGAAAGCTGGTTGAGCGGGAAGCATGCAGTTATTGTGGCTACAAATGCCTTTGGAATGGGAATAGATAAGCCTGATGTACGATATGTAGTTCATGTAGATGTACCCGATTCTGTTGAAGCTTATTTTCAGGAAGCGGGCAGGGCAGGGCGCGATGGTAAAAAAGCTGTGGCCATGCTTTTGTACAACAATACCGATAATGTGCGGCTAAAAAAAGGTGTGGTTGAAAAATTTCCTCCTCCCGAACAAATAAAACGGATTTATGAAGCAATATGTAATTATTTACAGATTGCTGTTGGTTTTGGAAAAGGTGTGAGTTACGATTTTGATCTGGTAAGTTTTGCAAAAAAATATAAGTTCTCGTTCATTCACACCTTGAGTGCAATAAAAATTCTTGAACAAGATGGATATCTTGAATTAACCGATGAGCTGAACCGCTCACCTATGGTATATTTCAGAGTTAACCGCGATGACCTGTATCGTTTTCAAGTTTCAAATTCAAATTTCGATGCATTCATAAAATTATTGTTGCGCTCTTATACGGGTATGTTTACTGATTATCGTCCTATTAATGAAAAACTCCTGGCAACACGTGCAAATACTTCACTTGAGGTGATTTATAAGTATTTGAATACGCTCGATGCTCATAAAATTATTCATTACATACCCCGAAAAGACAACTCGTATATTGTTTTTATTCGCGAAAGAGTTGAAATTCAGAGACTCATTATTTCCAAAGAGAATTATCATCGGCGAAAAGAAAATTACGAGGAGCAGGTAAATTCGATAATTAATTATGCTGAATCGAGCTCGAAATGCCGTAGTCGTTTGCTTTTAGCATATTTTGGCGAGAAGGATTCGGCTCGTTGTGGAGATTGCGACGTATGTGAGGGGCTGAACGATTTAGGAATTAGCAATTTGCAATTCAGGCAAATGGTTAAAACCATAAGGTCCGAAGTGAAAAAAGAGCCTTTGTTGAAGCATGAGTTATTTTTTAAGCTGAAAGGAAACGAAACCTATATTCAAAATGTATTGAGATGGTTGCTCGATAATGGTAAATTGAAAACAAGAATAGACGAAAGATTGGACTGGGTTGAATAGCAAAGTATTAAAATCCCAATTCGTTCATAATTGCATGGAGATCGCGCCACTTTCTTCCTTTACTGAAATTTGCGGCATAGCCAGGAGTTTTTCTTTCAATAAGAAGTTGATGCATGCCCAAGCGCTTAATTCTTTTTTTCAAAATGGCATGCTGCTTGTTTTCTTCTGCAATCATTCCTGCATATATTACTGTAAACCAAGTTTCAATCTCATTTTTATGGTTTGTGTATTTTTGAGCAATTTCAGAAATGCGACTTAGAATTAGCTTGTTTATTTGCTTCGAGGTTTGAGTATATACTTCAACAAAATCGTTATAAATATTATCGTGCCCGTAAATATTTCCCAGAGCATTCAGTTCTGAAAAATACTGCAAGTCTTTAGGTGCGTAGCGATAGCTGTGAATTGTAATAAAAACACACCATTTGTCAAACTTGCCATTATCGAATTCAACAATGCTTCCGTTGCTTAACGTGGTAATGTGTACTGCCATAACAAAAGTATAATGCTTTGTTTAAAAGGGTTTTGTCAAATATACTAATACTGAAATCTATTTGCAATTAATATGTTTGTAAATTGTGAATATTTGCTCTTCAAATTATAATGGAGAGTTAAGTCGCACTATTTTACTTTAAAAGAACTCAAAATGGTTTAATAATTTTGTTTGACACCAATTGCTATTTTACTACTTTTGTGCATCATATTTTTTCAGAAAAACATATAAAATGAATATAGCTTATTCCTGGTTAAAAGAATACATTGATGTTAATTTAACACCGCAACAAATTGGTGAAATATTAACACAAACCGGCCTTGAGGTAGGGAGTATAGAAGAGGTAGAAACCGTAAAAGGTGGGCTAAAAGGCTTGGTGATTGGAGAAGTTGTAGATTGTAAACCACATCCAAATTCTGACCACCTTAGTTTGACCACAGTAAACGTTGGAACCGGCAACTTGCTTCCTATTGTATGTGGCGCGCCCAATGTTGCAGCCGGCCAAAAGGTGGTGGTGGCAACAGTAGGCACTGTGTTGTATAATGGCGACGAGGAATTTAAAATTAAAAAATCGAAAATCAGGGGTGAAGCATCCGAAGGAATGATTTGTGCCGAAGACGAAATTGGACTCGGAACGGGTCACGATGGCATTATGGTTCTTGATTCTGACGCAGTTGTTGGAACTCCGGCTGCCGATTACTTCAATATCAAAAGCGATTATGTGATTGAAGTTGATTTGACCCCTAACCGTATCGACGGTGCTTCACACATTGGTGTAGCACGCGATTTGGCTGCTTTTTTGAAACAAAAAAGTGAGGTTGCGTACAAACGTCCTTCAGTTAACGATTTCAAAACCGACAATGAAAACCTTAAAATTGCAGTTGAAATTGCAAGCCCCGAAGCTTGTAACCGTTATGCGGGATTAACAATTTCTGATGTAGAAGTAAAAGAGTCGCCCGAATGGTTGCAAAACCGTTTACGTACCATTGGTCTCACTCCAATAAACAATGTGGTGGATGTTACCAACTTTGTGTTGTATGAAACCGGTCAGCCGCTACATGCTTTCGATGCCAATAAAATAAAAGGGAATAAGATAATTGTAAGTACCTTGCCACAAGGAACAAAATTTGTAACACTCGACGAAGTTGAACGTGAACTGCACGCCGACGACCTGATGATATGTAATGGGAACAGCGAGCCAATGTGTATTGGTGGTGTATTTGGAGGAGCCGATTCGGGAGTGAAAAATACAACGCAGCGTATTTTTCTTGAAAGTGCATGGTTCGATCCGGTTTATATTCGTAAAACCTCGCGCAGGCACACATTACACACCGATGCTAGTTTTAGGTTTGAGCGCGGTACCGACCCCGATGGGGTAATTTTCGCACTTAAACGAGCGGCTCTCCTCATTAAGGAAATTGCTGGCGGTACAATCTCGTCTGAAATTGTAGATGTTTATCCCAATAAAGCAAACCCGTTTGAAGTGGAAGTAAAGCTGCAAAACGTGAAGCGCTTAATTGGTGTCGAAATTCCTGTTGAAACCATAAAAGGTATTTTAGAGGCACTCGAAATAGAAGTGCTTATAGTGGAAAACGGTATCATGAGCGTGAAAGTGCCTCCTTACCGTGTTGATGTACAGCGCGAAGCCGATGTAATTGAGGAAATTCTGCGTATATATGGATTCAACACAGTGCAGCCTACACAACATGTAAATTCAACTTTGCAGTATTCGCCAAAACCAAATCCCGACAAGCTTGTAAACCTGATTTCGGATATGCTGGCCTCGCTTGGTTTTAACGAAATATGGTCAAACTCGTTGACAAAAGCTTCGAACTACGAAAACCTCGAAACGTTTAATTCTGAAGAAACCGTTTCAATTTATAATCCACTTAGTCAGGATTTGAATGCAATGCGCCAGTCGTTAATTTTTGGCGGCCTCGAGAGCATTAACCGCAACAGTAATTTCCAAAATTTCGATTTGAGATTTTTCGAATTTGGGAATACCTATTCGCTTAGCGGGAAAAACAATTCAGACAACTTAATCGATAAGTACACAGAAGAGCAACATTTGGGACTATGGATTACCGGAAAACAACTTACTGAAAACTGGACAACGCAAGAACAGCGCGTTTCATTTTTCATGATGAAATCGTATGTTGAAGCAGTGTTGAAAAAGTTAGGTTTCGATATAGATAAATTGAAAGTAGAAGCGTTCAATAACGACGTAATTGAAGAAGGCCTAAGCTATAGCCGCGGAGATGGAAAGCTTTTTGCCGAGTTTGGTTTTGTAAGCGATAAGTTGTTGGAAAATAACGAAATATCGGAGCCCGTTTTTTATGCCGATTTCAACTGGAATAATATTCTAACCCAAATAGGAAACAATAAAATATCATTCACCGAGCTGCCAAAATATCCTTCGGTACGCCGCGATTTAGCTTTACTGGTTGATGAAAGTGTGAGTTTTGCACAACTTAAACAATTGGCCACTAAAACCGAACGTAAGTTCCTGCGTTCAATTGATATTTTTGATGTTTACCGTGGCGATAAATTACCTGAAGGTAAAAAATCGTATGCTTTGAGTTTCGTATTGCGCGACAACGAGAAAACACTCAACGACAAGCTTATTGATAAAACCATGCAGAATTTGGTGCGTGTTTTCGAACGAGAAGCCGGAGCACAGTTGCGATAGTACTATTAAAAGTACTTTAATTTACTTTGATGCTTGAAAGTTCTTCTCCGGTGTAATTGTCGATAAGAATTTCCCAGCCTTGCGGATACATGGCTCTGCACACGTGCAGTTCAATTTCTCCCGAGCGTTTTATGGGCAATATTACTATTTTAGAAGCATGCCAGCTGGTTTCTTCTGTTACAATAAGCGTGTTCCGACCATGGGTAAAGGTGCTCCCCATAAGGTTTTCTCGCATTTCATCTTCACTGTAACCCGATGTTTGCGGAATGTAAATATTGTTGTACCATTGTCCGCTAATGCTAATTGCTCCGTTTGGTGATAAAATCATGCGTAGTGTGGTACCCAGCACTTCGTAGCCATTGAAATTTTGTTGTGTTGTGGTAATTTTCCATGCCGTTGGCATTGAGTCGGGGTGTTGTGTAGTAAATTGCTGAAAACGTATATTATTCAACGTGGTGATTGATAGAATGTTTACATTCTCGGGCGATTGTATATTTAAAAAATTACGGTATTTATAAAACTCTTCTTTAGCAAAATGCTCTAATTCTTTTTCTGTAAAATCCATTCTCCATTCCGAATCAATGCATTCATCGTTTATAGTCATGATTGGAGAACCATAATAATCGATAGCCACGCATCCCCAAAGAGGAGTTTGTTCAACCCGGTTGACTATTGCAGTTATTTCTTGTTGGCTAAGTTCTTTTATTGTGGTGGGATAATCAGGATCGTCGAAATCGTTGCCTTTTTCGCAGGCAATGAAAATGGTGAGCACGAGTATGATTGGCAATAGTTTGATTGTATTATTAATGCGAGTTTCGAACATGATTCTAAATTTGTTGTAAAAATAGCGAATTTGATAAATTCTGTTGATATTATCTTGTATTATTCAGGAAAAACTATTGCTTTTAAATATTCAGCTAGAAGCTTAATGGGTTCTTTTACAATATTTTTTACTTTTAAATTGTATTTATCGCATAGTTTGTTGATTATGTCCTGGTGGCTGTGTGCAATTGACCCGCAAAATGAGATTTCGTGAGTGCTGTAATCAGGATATAGCAAAATATTTTTTTCAATAAATTGTTGAAACTGATTTTCGACAAGCGAGTAGCAATATTCATGCTCTATGTATTTTTCGGCAAAAGGAGCAAAACCCGCTAAAAACCTATTGGGCATAGGCGATTGATAAACTCTTTCGAGTACATATTCGCGAGTAATGTTGTGTTGTTCGGCAAAGCTTTTTCTAATTTCTGGAGGCATGTATTTTTTCAGATAGTCGGTTACCAGTTGTTTCCCAATTGAAACGCCACCACCCTCGTCGCCAAGTATATAACCCAGCGATGGAATGCTTTGAGTAATTTCCTTCCCGTTCCAAACACACGAATTTGAACCAGTACCCAGTAATGCTACCAAACCTGTTGAGTTTCCGGCAAGAGCCAGGCAGGCAGCTTTTAAATCAGTATCTATAAAAATATTGCGGCAGTTGAAAACCTTCAACAGCGCATTCCCTACTTTTTTTATATTCGCATCGGTTGAGCAGCCTGCACCAAAAAAATAGACTGCTGAAATTTTTTTCTTCTCGAAACGCACCGATAAGGGACTGATAATACTTTCTATCTCAGTGGGTGAAAGGCTTAATGGATTTATACCGGGAGTATTTATGAGGTTTTCAATGCTATTTTTCGAAATTAAACACCATTGTGTTTTGGTCGAACCACTTTCGGCTATTAAGTACATAAAAATAAGTTTTATTCAAAGCGACTAAGCACAATAACCTTACCTGAGTCTTCGTATTTTTCGTTATCGTTTCCTACCATCATCTTAAAAAAGTCGCGTTGCGATGATGATTCAACCTCACCACTAATTCTGCCTCCCGAGCGAACCACAGTGAAATGAAGGATTGTTACCTCTTCCGGTATTTTATCTTCTTCATTTTTGCTTGTAAGCCTGCCGAAAAATCCTCCATCTTCGTCATCAACTGCTTCTTTTGTTTCTTCGGGATAATCAAATTTTGGAATTATTGCGTCAGCGATGCGTGATTTTCGTTTAAAATCAACTTTCACAAATCCATCGGGGTGTTGCCAAAAAAAAGCAGTTTTACCAGGATTGTAACCGGCTTCAATGTCGCTTTCAAATTTATGTCTGGTTCTTCTGTCGACCGATTTAACTGTGTTTTGAGGAACATTCAAAATTAATTTATAATTGCCCGGATCGAGGTTTGCAAATTCAAAATTACCGGTTTGTCCTATAAGCATAAATGCTACGGGAGTATTCGAAGTGGCATTTGCTATCGTCACAGTGGATCCCTGAAGTGCTTCGCCCGATGAGCCAAAAAGGTTAAATTGTAGAAGAATAAAAAGAATTGTTGAGTTCATGTTGTTTTATTTTGAAGTTATACTTCCTGATAAACATTTAAGCATTCAGTAAGTTCATTTTAACAATATACATTTTTTTAGCAATTTTATTTTCCCCATAATTTTTTCTGGCGTTCGGCTGCGTTTGTTTCTTGTGTATTATTGCCGGGATGCCATAATTTTAAATCTTTAATGCTATCGGGCAAATATTGTTGAGCTATGAAATTGTTGTTGTAGTTGTGCGGATAGATGTACTTTTCGCCGTAACCAAGTTCTTTCATGAGTTTTGTAGGAGCATTGCGTAAGTGAAGAGGCACAGCTAGATTGCCACTATTTTTTACTTCTTGTAATGCATCGCCAATTGCATTGTAGGCGGTGTTGCTTTTTGGGGAAGTAGCCAGATAAATTGCTACCTCCGACAGTACAATTCGTCCTTCGGGCCAGCCAATTTTATTGATTGCATCGAAAGCTGCATTGGCCAGTAGCAGTGCGTTTGGATTTGCCAGCCCCACGTCTTCGGCAGCCGATATAAGCAATCTTCGGGCAATGAATTTCGGGTCTTCGCCCCCTTCAACCATACGAGCCAGCCAGTAAACAGCTGCATTAGGGTCGCTGCCACGAATGCTTTTTATAAAGGCCGAAACAATGTCGTAGTGCATTTCGCCATTTTTATCGTAGGCCTGTGGGTTTTGCTGTAAGCTTTCGGTAACAAGCTCGTTGGTGATTATTACTTTTCCTTCATTTGCATGGGCTGCAAGTAATTCAATTGTATTAAGAAGTTTTCGAGCATCGCCGCCCGAAAAACGAAATAAGGATTCAGTTTCTTCAATTTCGAATTTTATGGTTTTTAAAAACGAATCTTTATGAATTGCATATTCAAGGAGCTTTTTCAGATCGCTTACTTCGAGCGATTTTAGCACATAAACCTGGCAGCGCGAAAGGAGAGGTGTTATTACCTCAAATGAAGGGTTTTCGGTAGTGGCACCAATAAGTGTTACAATACCTTGTTCTACCGCTCCGAGCAGTGAATCTTGCTGCGACTTGCTGAAACGATGTATCTCGTCGATAAACAAGATTGGGTTCGGACGATTGAAAAATTGCTGTTTCTTTGCGCTTTCAATGGCTTCACGTACATCTTTAACGCCCGAGTTAATGGCGCTTAATGTATAAAAGGGGCGGTCAAGTGTATTCGATATAATTTTAGCTAGTGTGGTTTTTCCAACTCCGGGAGGTCCCCATAAAATAATTGAACTGAGCGTGTTCGAGTCAATCATTTTACGAAGTATCGCGTTTTTGCCCACCAAATGCTCCTGTCCTATATAACTGTCAAGGTTTCCGGGGCGGAGTCGTTCTGCTAATGGTTGATTTGCCATAGTACAAAAATAAAAGAAAAATACCCGATGCAATCAAACTAATGAAGCTGTTTTACGTTATTGTATAAAAATAAATCCTATTTACTCAATAGTATAATTTAATTCAGAATAATATGCAAAAAGTTTGTCCCATTACAGAAAAGAGAATTGATGAAAATGTAGCACGTTTGAATGCGTTCATAACTGTTGTATTCATTTTACTATATATAGTTTTCAATTTTTGGGCAGGAATGATATTCCTTTTATTCGATTTTACCATGCGTGGTTTTATAGATAGACAATATAGTCTCATAGCCCAAACGAATATTAAAATTGTACAAGCTTTAAGGCTCAAGCCTAAACTGATTAATGCGGGGCCAAAAATATTTGCGGCTCAGGTAGGGGTGTTGTTTACTATACTCATAGTACTTGGGTTGGCATTAAACTATACTTTATTTCCTCTGGTTTTAGCAGGTATATTAGGTTTCTTTTCCTTTCTTGAATTGTCATTTGGCTTTTGTGTGGCCTGTCAAATTTACCCGTTTATTCGCCGTGGCTAATCAGTGCTTGATTTTTCAACATAAAGTTGACCACTTTCGTGTCGTAATACTGTAATCTTTTCATCTTTATCGATAAACCCCTCAAGCGATTTGGCATCCCATATTTCACCTTCAACATTTACTTTCCCCGAAGGACGTAAAATAGTATGTGCCGTTCCATTTTTTCCTACCATCTTGAACTGATTGGTATTAAAGCTAATGAAGCCTTCGCTTAATTGTTGGGTACTGTTGAGTGAAAGGTTGTGAAATGCGCCACGCGAGGCAGTAAAGGCAAGCTTGCTTAGCCATATTGCCATTACTAAGCCCATGAAAATTGAAACGGTTACAGTTAGTAAAGCCGATATTATTGCAGAAGATTCTACCATTTCGAAATTGAAACGTACATTGCCAATTAAACTCAGTGTTAGTCCCGCAATGGTTAGGGATATGCCTGCAGCACCGGCTACACCAAAGCCGGGTATCACAAAAATTTCAACCGCAATGAGAATGAGCCCTATTATAAATAGCATTATTTCCCAGTTTTCGGCCAGTCCTTCGATGTATAGTGGTGCAAAATATCCAATTGAGGCAAGTAAGGCCACTGCCAGCGGAAAGCCTATGCCCGGAGTTTGCATTTCAAAGTAAACACCACCCAGAATAGCCATTATTAGAACTCCTGAAACCAGAGGATGAGTAAGAAAACCAATAATTTTGTCGATTGTGGTAGGTACAAATTCCTTAATTACATAGTTGTTTATGTTCGCTTTTTGAAGCAACTCATCAACATTGCTAACTATTCCTTCGCAAAAGCCTAGCTCCATGGCTTCGGAAGCCGTAAGTGTGAGTACTTTTCCTGTGTCAATAATACCGGGTATATATACATAATCGTCGACCATTGCTTCGGCAATTTTAGGGTCACGAAACCACTTAATTATTGTATCGTTTTCGGTAATTATTGTGTCTTTACCGTGGCTTTGTGCTGTAGAACGCATTATCGATCTGAAATACGACTGCATTTTATCCGAGGCTTCTGTTCCGCTTTGATCAACTACTGTGGCTGCTCCAATATTTGCGCCCGGCCTCATGTAGATGCTATCGGCTGCAATTGAAATAAGTGCACCGGCCGAAGCTGCATTGTTGTCGATAAATACCCATACTGGGATATCGCTGTTTAGAATTTTTGTTCTAATAGAATCGGCATCAACCACTGTACCTCCATATGTGTTCATGTGGATAAGAATAAGATCGGCCTCCATTTCACGGGCATTTTCAAAAACAATTTTTGTTTGCCTCCATACTGACGGAGCAATTTGCTCTTTGATATTAAACTTGTATACCAATACCGTATCGGCTTTATTGAAAGCTACTGCGCTGATATTTAGTAGAATTAGTAGTAATAAAAGTATTCGCCTCATGAGTGTGAAATCGTTTAAATTATTAACTGCTTTGTGAAATGAATTATTTTATTGAACATTGAAATGTAGTTCAATTTTTTTTTAATAGTACGAAGCAGGATTGAACGTAATTATGGTATAAAAATACTATTTTAATCAGCATGCACCCCCAAAATACTTGTTTTATTTTATCTTTGAAGCCTCAAATCAAAATTTGTGTTATGAGTAAATATGAATTGACTGCTATTACCCCTATCGATGGGCGTTACCACGATAAAGTAAGTGAACTTGAAGAGTATTTTTCGGAATATGCTCTAATAAAATATCGTGTTTTTGTTGAAATAGAGTATTTTATCGCCTTATGCGAGCTTCCTCTTCCACAGTTAAGTGATTTTGATAAGAGCTTTTTTAATGCGTTACGAAATATTTATAACGATTTTTCGGTTGACGATGCTCAGCGGGTAAAAGATATTGAACAAGTCACAAACCACGATGTTAAGGCAGTTGAATACTTCATAAAAGAAAAGTTTGATACGCTTAATTTGCAGGCTTTCAAAGAATTTATCCATTTTGGTCTTACCTCGCAGGATATAAACAATACCGCCGTACCCTGTTCATTGCGCGATGCCTTGCAGCAGGTGTATTACCCCCGGCTTGAAAAAGTAATTCAGAAGCTTGAAGAATTGGCTGAAGGATGGGACGATGTTTCGATGCTTGCACGTACACATGGTCAGCCAGCTTCGCCCACACGCTTGGGTAAAGAGCTTAAGGTATTCATTGAACGGTTAAATGTTCAGCTTGATTTACTTAAAGGAATATCGTGCTATGCTAAATTTGGAGGGGCTACAGGCAACTTCAATGCTCATTTTGTAGCTTATCCTGATGTGGATTGGATTGTTTTTGCGAATGACTTTTGCGATGAAAAATTGAAGCTTGAACGTTCGCAAGTTACCACTCAAATTGCGCATTACGACAATTACGGTGCAATTTTTGACAACCTGAAACGAATCAACACCATTTTGCTTGACTTAAACCGGGACATGTGGACCTACATTTCTATGGACTATTTCAAGCAAAAAATCAAGAAAGGTGAAATTGGTTCGTCGGCAATGCCACATAAAGTAAATCCTATCGACTTTGAGAATTCCGAAGGGAATATTGGAATTGCCAATGCCTTATTCGAGCATTTATCAGCAAAATTACCCGTTTCGCGATTACAGCGCGACTTAACAGATTCCACCGTATTGAGGAATATTGGTGTGCCTATAGCGCATACTTTAATTTCGCTTAGCTCTACATTGAAAGGCCTTGATAAAGTAATTATTAACAAAGAAGCAATTGATGCCGATTTGGAACGGAACTGGAGTGTAGTGGCAGAGGGTATTCAAACTGTGCTGCGCAGCGAAAACTACCCCAATCCATATGAAGCCTTGCTTAACTTAACTCGTACCAATTCAAAAATTAACCGCGAGGCTATTCACGAGTTTATTGAATCACTCGATGTGAGTGATGAAATTAAAGCAAGGTTGAAGAAAATAACACCACAAAGTTATACCGGTTTATAGTGAGTGTCATTTTGGATAAGGAGTCGGCAATTTATTCTTAGATTTTGAGTTTGTTGTAGCAGCTCAATAAATAAATATAATGAAGGGATTACTCAAATTATTGCGTCGGTTTATTCCACCTTTTAAAAAGTGGGTTATTCTTAATATTGTGTTCAACTTACTTGGAGCAATTTTTGGTGCTTTTTCATTTTTGGCTCTCAGTCCTATTTTAGGAATTCTTTTTGGTACACAAGAAATGGTTACCGAGCCTGTTCCCTTGACTTTCAATTTTGGAGATATAAAACACAACGTGTTTTATTTAATGAGCAACATGATTGAAGATTCGGGTCATATGCAGGCTTTATATATCATTGGTGTGTTTATGATAATAATGGTTTTTCTGAAAGTGGGATTTACTTATTTGGCTAGTTTCTTTATGGTTCCTCTTCGCAATGGGGTAGTACGTAATTTGCGCAATATGATTTATGCCAAGCTGCTTGTGCTTCCATTGGGATATTTTTCGAACGAGCGACGTGGCGATATAATGGCGCGAATTACCGGCGACGTGACCGAAATCGAGAATTCGATAATGAATTCCCTCGAAATGTTGTTTAAAAATCCAGTGCTAATTTTTATTTCACTGGCGGTGATGTTTTACATGAGTTGGCCGCTTACCTTGTTTGTTTTCCTTATGTTGCCTTTTGCCGCACTAGTAACCGGCAGAATAGGGCGTAGCTTGAAAAAACCATCGCGAAAAGGGCAGGATAAAATGGGCGATATTTTAACCACTATCGATGAAACTTTATCGGGCTTAAGTATTGTAAAAGCGTTTAATGCCGAAAGACGCATGAAAATCCGTTTTGAGGAAGAAACCCAAGACTATTACAAAACAATGAACCGCCTTATGTGGCGCAGGTTTTTGGCTCATCCGGTGAGTGAGTTCTTAGGTACTTCTATTATCATTGTTGTTTTATGGTACGGTGGAAGTTTAATATTGAAAAACGAGGGAACTCTTGCACCCGAAGATTTTATCACTTACCTGGTATTCTTTTACAGCATAATTAATCCTGCCAAAGCTTTTTCCACTGCATTGTACAGTGTAGAAAAAGGCCTGGCTTCGCTCGACAGAGTGGATGCAATAATGCAAACCGAAAACAAAATCAAAGACAAGGAAAATGCAATAAGCAAAAAGAGTTTCGATAAAGAAATCGAATTTCGTAATGTTACTTTTTCCTACGGCGATGAAAAAGTGCTTAAGAATGTAAATATCACTATTCCTAAAGGTAAAACCCTTGCGTTGGTAGGAAAATCGGGTTCAGGAAAAACTACTTTGGTGAATTTATTACCTCGCTTTTGGGACTTACAAAATGGTGGACAAATACTTATAGACGGCACTGACATAAGAGACATTAAAATAAAGGATTTGCGCGGTTTGCTGGGATATGTAAGTCAGGATCCCGTTTTATTCAATGATACTTTTGCAAATAATATTGCTTTTGGCGTGGATGAAGCTTCAGAAGATGAAATACTTGAAGCCGCTAAAGTAGCCCATGCCCACACTTTCATTTCAGAAACACCGGGTGCATACCAAAACAGCATTGGAGACAGTGGTAATAAGCTTTCGGGTGGACAGC
>SKHV01000011.1 GCA_007116765.1 Prolixibacteraceae bacterium
CAAAAGCAATGCGCTAAAGCCGGTTAAACTGATCAATACCCATGGTCACTTCGATCACATTCTGGGAGTTGAAAAATGCCGAAAAACCTATGGTTTAGAATGGGAAGCCCATAACGGAGACAACTTTCTTGTGCTTGAAGCACAGGCAAAAGGAGCCATGTTTGGACTGAATATTGAGCCCATTGGCCTACCCAATAAAATGCTGGAACATAATGATAAAATTAGCTTTGGCACTACAACACTTGAAGCCATACATGTGCCGGGACACTCGCCGGGCAGTATTTGCCTTTACAATGCGCAAGCGGGCGTAGTAATTTCCGGCGATGTGCTGTTTAGGGGCAGTATTGGCCGCACCGACCTTGAACAGGGCGACCACGACGCACTGATACAGGGCATTACGGCACTCCTGCTCACCTTACCCGGAAACACAAAAGTAATACCCGGGCACGGACCCGAAACTACAATCGAGTTTGAAAAAGAAAACAATCCGTTTTTGCAGTAAATACTAATAGTTAAAGCTACTACCACCCAAAAACTCACGCAACAACGAGGTGGGTGGTATTTCGGTGTCGTCGATTGATTTAAAATAGCCCACAAATTTCAATAAACGAAGCGATTCGGCAAATTCGGGCTGATTTTCGGGAACCGATTTCAGCAAAGGCTCAAGATATTTCTTCAGCACGGCAATTTCGTAAAGCAGTGCTGAGTTGAACATCACGTCGCTGTTTTCCTGATGCGGGAAAATATTCTTTTCCTCGCCTCTTCTCACACTCGACCAACGCCTCATGGTTTCGAGAGCCGAATAGCCCCTGTAACGTGCGTCGCGAATCATGCGCCGGATTAAGCGGTTATCGGTAGTTGATATGGGGTTATGATCGTCGATTGAAATAGATGTCAAAGCCGAAATAAAAATCCTGTAAGTCAGTTCCGGGTCAACATGAGGTATTAATTTGGGATTGAGGCCGTGAATACCTTCAATAATGAGTATCTCGTTTTCTTCGAGTTCCAGCATGTGCCCGTCGAAAAATCGTTTTCCTTCGGCAAAGCTAAATCGGGGCAATTCCACACTTTTGCCGCTTATCAACTCAATAAGCTGTTGGTTGAAAAATTCAACATCAATAGCTTCAAGTGCTTCAAAGTCGAAATTGCCTTCTTCATCTATTGGTGTATATTTACGATCGACAAAATAGTCGTCGAGAGAAATCATTCGTGTTCTCACACCGCACACCGCAAGTTGAATGGACAACCTTTTACTGAAAGTGGTTTTCCCCGACGATGAAGGACCGGCAATAAGCACTAGGCGTGGAAGAGTTTCGCGCTGAGTAATTTCGGTCGCTATTCCTGCTATTTTCTTTTCGTGCAGGGCTTCCGAAATTTTGATTATTTCCCCTGCTTTTCCCTGTTTTACCAGCGAGTTTAGCTTTCCAACATCTGCCATTTCCAAAATTCCGGCCCACTCTTTGTATTCTCTGAAAATACCGAAAAGCTTATCCTGCTGCACATAGTCACGCAGGCGCGAAAAATCGTCGTTACTGGGCAAACGCAAGAGCATGCCCCCATTAAACTGTTCAAGATTGAATTGCTCTACATATCCTGTTGATGGCAGCAAGTGGCCATGGAAATAGTTGGGTATGTTGTCCAAATAATACACGTAGGCATACAACCAGCCTGAGTCGGCATAAAGGCGTACCTTATCTTCAAGCTTATTCTTTGTGTATTCATCGAGAATACGACTGAGTTGCTTCCCCTGACGCACAAAAGGAAGATTTTTGGCCACAATTTCCTGCATTTTAGCTTTGATTCTCTGCACACAAACATCAGAGAAATCGTCGCACATTTCCTCGATTTCACAGTAGTAACCACGCGAAATGGCGTGATCGATTTTAAGTTTTGCGTCGGGATAAAGCTTTTTTACCGCTGAATACATTACGAAGAAAAGCGAACGTATGTACATGCGCTGCCCGTCGGGATGGCTGTAGTCGATAAATCTGATATTTTTGGGTTTAACTATATCGAAAGACATTTCGCGCACTTTGTTGTTAACTAAAGCGCCGCAAAGGGGGAATTTGCTTTCAATTCCCATGTCAACAGCCATTTCACTCAGCGTGGTTCCAAGCGGATATTTTTTGTATTGGTTAGTGTTTTCGCAGTAGATTTCTATGTTTCTCATATTCTGTAATATCATAAAATGTAACTCGCTAAAATAATAAAATTTAATGAGTAATCCAGAAGAGGTGCAAAGGTACTAGCGGGAAATAAAAAAGCTGCTTTGATGTACAAAACAGCTTATGCTTTTATATTCTTTAAACTGAATATAAGTTGTTATGGACTACAATAGAGCATCAATTTTTTGTGCCAGTACAGATTTAGGAGCAGCTCCAACTTGTTTATCGGCAATTTCGCCTCCCTTAAAAAATAAAATTGTAGGAATATTGCGAATACCGTACTTTGCAGGAATTGCAGGATTACTGTCCACATCCATTTTAGTAATTACAGCTTTACCTTCGTACTCAGTAGCCAACTCTTCCACCAAAGGCCCTACCATTCGGCAAGGACCGCACCATTCAGCCCAAAAGTCTACCAGTACGGGCATGTCCGACTGTAGTACTACTTCTTCAAAATTAGCATCATTTACTTCTACTGCCATAATATTAATTTTTAGTATTTTATATCTTTTTTATTTACTGTTTTTAAAAATGCAAATTTAGTTGATTTTAAATAGAATTCCTTCTTTACCCCTTAAATAATCTAAAAATTCATTGGTAGCTTGCACTCTAACATTTCTTGAAAACAACTGAACCGAGGTTTTTGTTTCTGGATCGAATATATTGAATTCGAGGTTTATTTTGCCTTTATTCTTATCGCACTGATGAGTCAGTTCAGCAACAAATTGTTCATCGACTGCTGTAACCGGCATATCGATGCTAATTCGGGTAACCTTTGTATTTCGCACTTCTGATAGTAATTCAATTTTTGAGGCTTTGAATTCATACATAAGCGGGCCATCGTCGTTTCGCCTAAAGCGGGGCTGTACTTTTCCTTTTACCATAAGAAACAGTCCTTTTTTACAAAAGTTTGCAAAACTGATATGATCCTGCCCAAAGAAGAACAATTTAAGTGAGCCCTCGTAATCGGTCAGGGTTAAGTTCGCAAACATTTTTCCGTTTTTATTCATTCCCTCGTAGGCTTCGGCAACCATCCCTGCGAGTGTTATTTCACGGCCTTTATAAGTATCAATATCGTCGTTTAATTTCTGAAAGCTTACTCCTTTTGTACAAAACGAATCAATTTCGAGTTTATAATCGTCGAGCGGATGCGCGGTAAGGTACATGCCTATGTAGTTTTTTTCATGCTCCAGTTTCACCACGCTCGGCCATTCATCGCCAGGCACGGGTTTTGGCTTTTGTACCGCAATTTCTTGTGCACCGCCAAAAAGCGACTGCTGGGCCATGTTGCGCTCATTTTGAATAAGGTTACCGTAACGCAACAAGTTTTCGATAAACGAAAGTTCGTTTTTGTCGGGGATAAAAAACTGGGCCCGAAAACACCCCCCCACATTGTCGAAACCTCCCGAACAGGCGAGTGCTTCCCAATTTTTCTTGCTTACGCTTTGCAGGTTAACCCTTTCGGTAAAGTCGTAAATATCTTTGAATTCGCCATTCTTGTTCCGTTCTTTAATTATTTCACTTACCGCTCCATCGCCAACCCCCCTTACGGCAGTCATCCCGAAGCGGATTTCGCCCTTCTTATTTACCGTGAATTTATTGTACGATTCGTTTACATCGGGGCC
>SKHV01000241.1 GCA_007116765.1 Prolixibacteraceae bacterium
AAAAGCCAAAAAGAAACTCGAAGTAATGGTAATTAACAGGACACGAGAAATTTCCAAACAAAAGCAACGCATCGAAAAACAGCACGCAGAACTCGAAAAAGTCAATGAAACCAAAGACAAGTTATTGTCGGTTATTGGGCATGATTTGAGAAGCCCGATGACATCCATCGATCAAATTATAGAACTCATATTGATGCGTTATAATAAAGTTTCGGATGAAGAAATGCGAAAATTTCTGGAACTCTTACAAAAAACATCGGCTTCAACATTAAATTTACTCGATGATCTGCTGCTATGGGCTCAGGCACAAGGCAGTCAAAATCCTGTTCAAAAGGAAGTTATATCTGTTGACAGTTTACTCGAAGAATTGCTGACAGTGAGCGGTATTGTTGCCGAAAAGAAAAATATTGAAATAGAAGTGCCTGCTGAAACTGGTGTTGACATTTTTATTGATAAAAACAGAATTCTTACCGTACTTAGAAATCTTCTTTCGAATGCCATTAAATTTTCTCATCCCGGCAGCAAAGTTACAATAAGTGTTCAGGTTGAAAACGATGAAGTAATTTTTGCAGTGGCCGACCAAGGTGTTGGCATATCGGAGAATAGGATTGCCAATATTTTTCAGTTTGGTAGTGTAAGATCGAAAACCGGAACATCAGGTGAAACCGGCACCGGATTTGGACTTTCGTTATGCAAAGAATTTGTTGAGTTAAACGGCGGCAAAATATGGGTTGAAAGCGAAGAGGGGAAAGGCTCCACTTTTAGTTTTACCGTAAGTAAGGCCTAACATTTAAAATGATGAAAATGATGAAATATTTAATTGCAGGTTTGTTGATGGTTTCGGCATCTTTAAATTCATTTTCATATTCCGGTTTAGATGAAATTATTCATTTCGATACCGAAAACGGAATGTTAATGCATAACTCGGTTGAGGTTGTATTGCGCGATGGTTATGGTTACGTTTGGGTGGGTACAAATTATGGCTTAAACCGCCTCGACGGGTACCAGACTATAAACTATGTACATAATCCAAACGACACTACAACAATAAGCAGCAACCACATAAAAGATCTTTTTATCGACTCTGAAGGAGGTTTGTGGATTGGCACTATTGGGGGCGGTTTAAATAAATACAATTACGAAACCGATGATTTTGTAAGTTTCAAGCCCGATTCATCATTCAATTCAATTCCGGGTTTAAACGTGTCGGCCATTAATGAAGATTTATATGGAAATATTTGGATTGGCGTGATTGGAAGAGGTGTTAGTAAGTATAATCCGCATTCAAATGAATTTCGTCATTTTGGCTTAGATGCTTTTGGCTCTGCTGATCAGCAAAATACAAATATCAGCAATATCTTTCGTGATAAGCAAGGTAACATGTGGGTCGGTTTTGATTTCGACCGCAATGGAATTTATAAAATTGATGTGGAAACTGAAGAAGTAACTTTCCATGGCCTTGAGCATGAGGGGGGTGAATACCACAGCGTAGGCTCGGTTACCTCCATTACCCAAATGACCGATGGCACACTGCTATTCACTATATGGAATGGTTTGCTGTATAAGTTAAACCCCGAAACCGATCAGTACATACAATTGATTCATGACAGGGATTTCTTCAAAAATGCGTATTTGCGTGCCATTGAAGTTGACCATAACGAAAATATTTGGATTGGAACATGGGACGATGGACTGTTTCTTTTGAACAAGCATTTCGAATTGGTAAATCATTTTACAAAATCGGATAATGGCTTAAAAGGTATCAATTCGAATTCGTTAAGAAACCTTTATGTTGACAACAAAAAAATATGGTTAAGCTACCGGGAGCAAGGGGTAGATTTGGTTTCGCTCGAAGAAAAAATGTTTCAACAATTGTTGCCTGATTTATCGTCTGAACACAAATCGATAAATGGAACTTGTTTTGCAAAAGATGACGAAGGGAATATTTGGATAGGAAGCCGCGGACAGGGACTGTGGAAGCACAATCCTGTAAGTGGAACAATGAGAAATTTCACTACCGATAATACTCCGGGGCTTATAAACAACAACATACTCAGTATAATTATCGACCAAAACGGGATTATATGGATTGGTACCGACGGAGATTTTGCGGGTTCTTTCGATCCCGAAAAGGAAGTGTTTCAATTTTTACCTTACTATGAAGACGATTGGAGCTCTGTTTTTGCCATTGCCGAAACCGATAGCTTTTTGTGGTGTGGTACATGGGGCGCAGGTATTAAGAAAATAAATAAATATTCCCGAGCTTATTCCACAATAACGTTCGACGATGCAGACCAATATAACAACAGTATTTTTGACATAAAACAGATAGGTGACCATTTATGGATTGCCAATGTGGGGCTTGGGCTTATTAAATACCATATAGCAAGTCAAAACAAGGAGTTGATTTATGAACATCCCGATTTTCAAAACAAATTTCCCGATGAAAACCTGACTAATATATATGTTGATACCGATGAAACCTTATGGTTGTGTTCCACAGGCGGAGGCTTAGTGCATTTCAATCCTGCTAATTCAGAAATAGAAACATATACAACCGACGATGGTTTGTCGGGCAACGTAATCCAAGGAGTTACAGGCGATAATAATCAGAACCTGTGGATTGCCACAAACTCCGGAATTACCATGTACAATAAAAGCAGCAAGCAGATACAAACTTTTTATAGCCATAACGGACTTTCACATAATCATTCCAACATGTCGTCTGTTTTCTTCGACAGTAAAAGGAATTCCTTGTATTCAGGCTCATCGAAAGGTGTAGATTTTTGCTCTACACAGGAAATTATTCTTAGTGACAATAGCCGGAAAGTTATGGTTACAAGCCTAACAATAGGTGGCAGCGAGGTTGATTTCAGAGAGAGTGAATCGTTAAGCGCACCCATTGCAATGGCCAAAGAAATAAAGCTATATCATCACCAAAAATATTTTACAATAAGGTTTTCATCTATGGAATTTAACCCATCATTCAAAAGTAATTATTACTACATGCTTGAAGGGTTTAACGATACATGGGCTTCGTCGCCACATTGGCTTAACGAGGTGCAGTTTACTAATTTGAATCCCGGGAAATATACTTTTAGGGTAAAAGCAACAAACCGCGATGGGATTTTTAACGAAGAAGAGAGCTCAATTTCGATTGTTGTAGTTCCTGCCTGGTGGCAAACAGTTTGGTTTTGGCTTGGACTAATTTGTTTTTTCATTTTTATTGTAGCATTCATAATTAGGTACAGGTACATACAAATGTACAAGCAACAAATGAAACTAAAGAAGCTTGTTGAGCAGCGAACCGAGGAAATAGAAAAACAGAAAACAGAACTCGAAATTGCCAATAAAACAAAGGACAAATTTTTGTCGATAATTGGACACGACCTCCGGAACCCGGTGAGTAATATCGATCAGTTTAATGAATTGTTGCTTCTCGAACATCAGAATTATTCATCGGAAGAGCTTGTGCGTTTTTATCGCCTGTTAAAAAAATCATCAGCTCATACGCTCCAGCTACTCGATGATTTATTGATTTGGGCCAAGGCTCAATCGGGTGAGGTTACAATTGAGAAGAAAAGAATCAGTATTGACAGCATGTTTGAGAAAATTGTCGGGCTTTGCGAACCCCTCGCTCTTGCTAAAGAATTAAATATTGAATATCCGCGTAATATCAATTTATATGCTTTTGCCGATGCGTTTTCCATAGAAAGTGTTTTAAGGAATTTGCTTACCAATGCTATTAAATTTTCAAAGAGGAATAGCACGGTAGAGCTTAATGTTGCTGCTGATGGTAATGATCTTATTCTTTCGGTGAAAGATTTTGGTGTTGGAATGGATGAATCTCAACTTGAAGAATTATTCAGAATAGAAAAAATTATTTCACGCGAGGGAACTTCCGGAGAAAAAGGAACGGGAATGGGATTGATTATAAGCAGAGAATTTGTCGAGCTAAACGGAGGGGAAATATGGGTAATGAGCGAACCCGGACAGGGAAGTACATTCTATTTCACGGTTTCTAAAGCATAGTTAAACAAGCTGCTTAATTATAAAACGTTAATGCTCAATCCATAAGGCACTTACAACAAATGCTTTATGTGAAAAGTATTTTGTGTCACAAGATCTAATTAATTTAAAAACAAAAACTTAATCCTCGCTTTATCTGTATTAATGCTATGCAAAAGCGGCAGCGCCGCGATAATATTTGTAGAAATTGCTTCGAAGGTAGTAAAAGAAAGGTGTAGCGCACCGTAACATTATATTTTTCAGCGTGTTTTGTTACGGTGCTGCGCACCTTGGGGGTTTACCATTTATTAACGTACTGGAAATATTTCGGTGCTTTGCACCTTACAAAGGCAACTCGACGCACTGAACAGTCTGAAGCCTGAAGCCTGAAGCCAACAGCTAGATAATATTCTTGCAATTCGTATATTTGCATAAACCAAATACACAAAAAATATGCGACTTCTGCTAATAAGTAACTCCACGCTGGCCGGCCAGCCTTACCTTGAATACCCAAAAGCCGAAATAGCCAAATTTTTAGGCACTGAGCCAATCGAGGCTTTGTTTATCCCTTACGCTGCGGTAACTTTTGCGTACGATGAATATGAGCGAAAAGTAAACGAACGTTTTTCCGAAATTGGGCACAGCGTGGTGAGCATACACCGCTTTAACGACCCCGTTCAGGCAATGCGCGATGCCAAAGCCATTGTGATTGGCGGCGGAAATACCTGGCAACTTGTTCGTAAAATGCGCGACAATAATCTGCTTGCTGTAATTCGTGAACGTGTGTTGAGCGGAACGCCCTACATTGGCTGGAGTGCCGGATCGAACGTAGCCTGTCCCACATTGCGTACCACCAACGATATGCCCATTATCGACCCGCTTGGCTTCGACACGCTGAACCTTATGCCTTTCCAAATTAACCCGCACTACCTCGACGCCAACCCCGATGGGCATGCAGGCGAAACACGTCAGGAACGCATTGAAGAATTTCTCGAAATAAATTCCACCACATATGTTGTAGGGCTCCGCGAAGGGTCTATGCTTTTGCTTCAAAACAACAAGCTAGAGCTTATAGGAGAGCTTAACATCAGGGTTTTCGAGAAGGGTAAAGCACCAGTTGAGCTTTGCAGTAACGATAATTTGGATTTCTTACTGAAATAATAATTTGAGAAATACCAACTAGTCATAAATGAGGGTTTTCGATTAAATAAATACCACGAAACCTTTATTAAATGTAAAGCTTGGAATAAAAAAAGGCCGATAGTGAATAGCATATGTTTAAAAACATAACTTTGCAGCAATTATTAATAAATCCAGCATGGAACTGTTTACAAATACCTATTTCTCATTTTTCCTGATAGTTACCCTCGGATTTTTATTGGGTAGGATAAAAATAAAAGGCATATCGCTCGATGTGTCGGCCGTAATATTTGTAGCCTTGCTTTTTGGGCATTATGGTGTAGTAATACCATCCGACATTCAACAAATAGGTCTTGTATTGTTTATTTTTACCATTGGTATCCAAGCCGGACCAGGATTTTTTTCGTCGTTCCGAAAACAAGGGAAAAACCTAACTATATTAGCATCAACCCTAATTATAATTGCAGGTTTAACCACAGTAGGGGTAGTTTACCTGTTCGATATCGACATGAATATCGGTATTGGACTTTTGACCGGAGCATTAACTAGTACCCCGGGTTTAGCGGCAGCTATTGATACAACCGGTTCGCCACTTGCTTCCATCGGATACGGTGTGGCTTATCCCTTCGGTGTGTTAGGGGTAATATTGTTTGTCAGCTTTCTGCCTAAAATAATGAAGAAAAAGATTGCTGTTGCCGAACATGAATATGAAGCCGAGGTGAAACATGATTTCCCCGAAATTGACAAAGCCAACTTCATTGTTGAGAACGACAATGTGATTGGAAAATCGATAGGCGAATTGCGCATCAGGTTTATGACCAAGGCTGTTGTTTCACGTGTTATGCACGAGGGGCTCGCAGTAACGCCAACCCCCGAAACCATTCTTTACAAAGGCGATATTATTAAGGCTGTTGGTGATTTAGAGGCCTTGAAGCGCATTGAATTGTTAATAGGACCAAAAACCGAAACCGAAATACCTCTTTCAAACAAATACGATGTGCAACGTATTTTGGTTACGAATAAAGAACACGTGAACAAAACCATAAAACAGCTCAATTTATTTGGCAACTACGGTGCAACAATAACACGTATTACCCGTGCAGGTATTAATTTTTCGCCTTCGCCCAATTCGCGCATACACTTTGGTGATAAAATAATGATTGCCTGTGAAACCGATAATATGAAGCAGGTGATGAATGTTTTCGGGAACGACGATAACCGCTTATCCGACACCGACTTTCTACCCATTGCCCTTGGTATTATTATTGGTGTTTTGGTAGGAAAAATCAGTATTCAGGTTGGCGATTTCGATTTTAACCTTGGGCTAACAGGTGGCGTGTTGGTAACCGGTTTGTTGCTTGGCCGTACCGGAAAAACCGGGCCAGTACTATGGACCATGACAAGTGCCGCGAACCAGCTTCTTCGTCAGTTGGGGCTGCTATTTTTTATGGCCGCTGTGGGAACTTCGGCAGGTGCACAGCTGGTCGATATTTTTATGCAAAACGGCGTGAACATGTTTATTGCAGGCGGAATTATTACCGTAGTGCCAATGGTCATTACTACAGTTGTAGCTAAACTCCTTTTCAAAATGAATATTCTTTCACTGCTGGGGGCACTCACGGGCAGTATGACGAGCACCCCGGGACTGGCTGCGGTTACTTCAATGACACGCACCAATTCCCCTTCAATAGCGTACGCAACAGTTTACCCGCTTGCCATGGTGCTGTTGATTATTGTGGTACAGTTACTGGGCTTAATGTGTTAGTAGCTAGTTGTGTTGTAGTTGAAAAAACTTTTTCGGGAGAAATTTTACAGGAAGCCACGATGCCAGGGCTCCAATAACCAGTACCGTAACAGCAATTAGAATTAGGCTTGGTATTCTGATTTCGACCGGGTAATGGTCAATTACAAACGAACCCGGTATTTTTAGCCATCCAAAATGCATTTGTCCAAGACTGATAAGTACTCCCAAAGTCATTCCTATTGCAGCTCCAATAGTAGAAACCAGCCAACCTTCGTACAGGAATATCAGCCCTAGTTTTTTACGGGTCAGCCCCAGACTGAGCAAAATGTTAATGTCTTTCTTTTTATCGAGGATGAGCATCGAAATTGAACTTGCCAGGTTAAACGAGGCTATTACGAGAATGAACGAGAGCGTGAGGAAAATAAAGAACCGTTCGCTTTTTGCTATCCGATAGTACGATTCGTGTTGTTGGTATTGATTTTCAACTTTAAAATCATCTCCTAGCAGGCGTTCCAGTTTACGTTGAAATCGTTTTTGGTCAACTCCGGGTGCCAGAGCAAGTTCAATCGATGTTACGTTGGTTTCCATTTCGAGCAGTTCGCGGGCAACATCAATGGGAATCAGGGCAAATTGGTCATCTACTTCTTGTTGTCCCACAGCATAAACCCCCGATAGGTAAACGTGCTTTTGCCTGAACGGATTAAGAATTGCTGCACTTGAACGCCCTTTGCGTGGCACCGATATGTAAATGGGGCGCACAAAATTTACTGCAATACCAAGGTTGAAAGCCAATCCGCGGCCAATTACCGTGTAGTCGAAATTGCCATCGTGGAGCATAAGGTCGCCATCGTACATAATTTCTTCAATGTTGGCCATTTCGAGGTATTCTTCTTCAACACCTTTAATGTTGGCAATAAACTGGCGGTCTTCAAACCTGAAAAGTGCAATTTCTTCAACCACTTCGCAGTAATGAATGATTGATTCATCGTTCTTTATTTGCTCAAAAATATCGGTATTCGGGTCGAATTGTTTCCCTTCAACCGCGGTGATTTTAATTTCGGAATCAAAATAACTGAAGATGGACTTAATGAGCTGGTCGAAGCCATTGAAGATTGAAAGCACCACTACAAGGGCGGTAGTTCCTACTACAACGCCTACCATGGCTATGCCCGAAATAATGTTTACCACATTTTTCGAGTTTTTCGACAGCATGTACCTGCGGGCTATATATAACGAAAAATCCAACTATTTGAATGCTTTTACAATTAAACCTGTTCCGGTTTTGTGCTTGATTATGAGGTCGAACCAATTGAGCAGCGCCGCAAAAGGAAATATTACAAGATAATAAAAAGGTAGTATGATGAAGAATACTTTACTAAGCCCCAGCATTTTTATGGGGTATTTCATTGACAGTTTCCACGAAAGACTGCCGGGTTTGCCATATTGGTAGCGGGCTTCAACATTCTTAAAACCTACACTTTCGAGTTTCGCTTTTATTTCGTCAATGTTATATCCATCGCGTACGTGTTCATCAATAAACCCTGATGTTTCATCCTCGTGGTGTTCGTGAACATCGGAACCGCCCTGGTCGCTGGGTGTTGAAATCAGTAGCATCCCGTTTTCGTTCATCGATTCATAAAAGTTCTGAAAAACTTTCACGTCTTCTTCGATGTGTTCCATTACATCAACCGATAAAACCAGATCGAATTGCTTGGGTTCAACAAATTTTGTAAGGTCGGCTTTTTCGAATATGACACGGTGGTTCAGTCCAGTTTTCAAAAAAAACTTATTGCAGTCAAGTACTTGTTCTTCTTTCACATCAACCGCTTTGATAAGTGCAAGCGGAAAAATTTGTGACATACGGTAGGTGTATTGCCCAAAGCCTGAACCGGCATCGAGAATAACCGGGCTCTCGGGAGCATTCCATTTTCTGAGTTCGCGGCGTATGTGCCATGAGCGTAACAACAATAAATCGAGCAAGCGGTAAAACAATTTGCGTAGCACAAGCGATTTATTGAACACACTTCCAAGGCTTCTTTTAATAGGGTCGTACTGCATAGTTTATTCCTTTATGTGTTGAGGGCTTTTTCAAGATTGTCGATATAGTCGAGGCTATCGTCGATAAAAAACTGCAATTCGGGTACAATGCGGAGCTGTTTTCCCACTTTACGGCCAAGTTCACCGCGTATTTGCCCCGATAGTTGTTTTATAAGTTTCACTATTTCGTCGGTTCCTTCGGGGGGAAATATGCTTAAATAAACCTTGGCAACAGCCAAGTCTTTCGATACCCGTACCACGGTTACCGAAATCATTTTCCCTTTGAACAAACTACGGCTTTCTAGCCTAAAAAAATCGGCCAGTTCTTTTTGAATGAGCCTCGATACTTTATTTTGCCTAATTGAATACATATTCTATATAATTAAACCAACAAAGTTAACGAATCAAAATGAATTTCACGGGTTTATTGTTTACATCAATTATGAATTATGTATTTTTGAATGTTTTTTACAGCTTATGTTGAATCGGGAAAAGTTTAAAAAAGAAGAAAGGCTTTGTAGTCACATTGTGCTCGAAAAGCTTTTTGAAGAGGGGGAATCGTTTTTCTCGTTCCCGTTCAGGATTCTTATGATCAAAACCGAAAAGCTTGGTGAATATCCGGTGCAGGTAGTTTTTACAGTACCCAAAAGGAATATTAAAAGTGCAGTAAAGCGGAACCTCATACGTCGCCGCATGCGCGAATCCTATCGGCTAAATAAACATGTTCTGTACGAAAAGCTACAGAACAATGATCAACAACTTGCCCTCACTTTTATTTTTATAGGTAAGGAGCCGGCCGATTATAAGGTAATTGAAAAAGGCATAGTGAAGGCAATTAAGAAGCTATGCTCTGTATCTTAATTATCTATATTTCTCGAGGTATTTTACAAATTCATCCATCGTATTTAGCACCTCTTCTTTTTCACACGACGAAGTGATGTAAGTTTGAAGGTATTTTGTTGGTTTTGAAACAAGTTGAAATTCGGCAGTAGTTTTATTTTTTTTTCAAAATCGTCGGGATTATAAATAATTGCAGAGCCAATTTTCATTTGATAAGCAGCAACATCTTCAGGGTGCATTCCCCAGGTGCCAATGAAATTTTCGCCCTCAAATGTTTTGGTATCCTCGTGATAATTTATCCCTGTAAGGAACTGTACCGGTTTATCCGCATTAGCAAATGCTTCGACCATGGCTTCACGCTTTCCTGAAAAAACAGTTACTTTAATTAGAACATCAATCGTATCGCCTTTGTATGGTATCCCTTCCGAAAGCATTTCCATGTAAGAAGTATTTTTGCCTTTTTCCACTTTGGCAGTACGTTTTTTAACCGGATTCAGGAACAGTACCTGCTCTCCATCCCATAATCTGACTCCACCTATACCAACTGTAGAACCCACTTTGTACTGGTCGGCACCCCATCCTTCTTTTTGTTGTTCAGGAGTAGGATACCATCACTAACATAAACGAGCGATAAAATGATTAAAAGATTTCTCATGATGCTAGAAAGTTTTCTTGAAGTTTAAAATATGATGATCAATACGATAATGCTCTTTGTCTCTATCGGTTATTTCTGTTGTTTTCGGAATATGCCTAATGCCAGAAAAAACTCAATTGTGCCCAGTGCCAAATACATTGGCTGCAGCCAGCTTCCAAAACCCAAATAATACATTTGAACCATTATCCAAACCATTAATGCCGCACCAAATACAATGCCCAAAACACCTGCAGGTTTCAAAAACTTCAGGCTATACCATGCCGAAATAAGTTGCCCCACTCCGTTGATAAGCAGTAGTAGTATGCCGGGAATAAAGTAGTTGGTAAATGGCGAATTTGCCAGTAATTCAACCGGCATTCCAATTGTGTCGCCCTCGGGAGTCAATATCATAGGTAAACTGCCGGCAATAGCTCCCATGCCTATAAAAATTTGCAGGTATCCAAGTATTTTATATCTAATCGGTTTCATTTTAATTTTTGTGGTTTTGAAAAATCTTAAAAACAAATATTATTAATTTCTTTCAGCAAGGCATTTCTTTTGCGTGTATTCATCGATAATGGTTCCAATACTTTTGGATCAGTACTGATTTGCCGGCAAATTACAATGCCTTTGTCCATTAGTTGCTGCTTTTGTGCTTTCGATAAATGGTTAAGCACGGTTATGGGGTATATTTTCTCTCGATCGATAATATCCTTTAGACCATTTCCCCGAGGATAATCCCACGCAAGCATGTTCAATCCACTACATGTTCCAAAATCAATGGCATCGGTGCTGAACCGAGTATTGGTGGCAATGCAGCCACCAAACGAAAAACCTTCATATTCATTAAGCTTTTTACGTTTGGCTATAATGTCGTTTACCCTCGAATGTACGTACAAAGGAACTTGCACACTCACTATTTTCCCTAAGCTTACACCGTATTTGCATTCCACATATATCTGTTTCTTTTCTTTTGTGGCAATCACATCTACCTCGTGCGTAACACAGCGTCCATCAATAACAACACCGGTTTGGGTTTCATAGCCCTGAAGCTCCATCACGCGGCTTATCAGGTGCTCAAACGGGTATCCGGTAGGCCCCATTTCCATAATGGCTTTTTTCAATTTATAGCGCGATGCTGTGCTGTATTTACTCGAACGGAGCAGTGAAAATGCCCTGTTGTAAATTTTTTGGGTGGTAATGCCCTGATGCATCCACGACTTGATATCGGAAACGATATGGTCTATCACATCTAAATCGGCACCGGCACGCTTAAGTGAGCCAATCAGTTTCTTCTCCGAGAAAGGTTCCTTCTCGCCGGAAGCCTTTTCTACCAAAATTTCACTATTCCTTTGTGATGTATCGGTTTTATTATCTTTTTCGCTCATAATCCTAAAAAATGATAAGTGCAAGATAATAATAAATCAGAAGTCTTCAACTTAGTAAGGAAATCTGCCACCTACTATCACCGTGTCGCGTGTAATGCTGTAGCCGGCAAAAAAACCGTAAATATCGTCGGGCATATTGGTATTGGGATTCCCCGGGGCAATTGAATTGAATGAGCCGCTTATGTTCTCATTCAAACCTGAATAATAAGTATAGGTTTCGCGGTTTAAATGACGAATTTCCAACACCATTGTATCGCCGGGGGCAAATACTTTATAGTAAACCGGCATGGTAACCACACCATTGTCGCTTAATGTATTGTCGAGCATGTAAAATTCACGGGTAAACGGTACACCAATTTTACTTAAAAATAGCCTGAAAAAACTTTCCTGCGCTTTTGGGTTTTGCACATTCACAAAAGCATTCAGGCTATCGGGTGAACCCGCAAATGGATTTGGGACAAATGAAACGCTTTCAGTTTTTACCTTTTCGGGTAAAAGTGAACTTACATTGAAACTGTAATCGTCAACATTTATGTGTAAAGTGTATTTTTCACCATTGCGGGGAACTAAGTTTCCTGAATTAAAAAAACCTGCTGAATCGGGAACCAAAATTGTCATCTCGCCATCCTCATCGCTCAGCTCAACGCTTGCCTGTATTATTGGCTCATATTCGGGAATGTCGTAAAAATCCTGGCTGTACGACAATAAAACCCTAACTGCTGGCAGCTCGTCGGTTAATGTGGCCTCAACAATCAGCTTCTTTTCAATTGATTTCAGGTCGAGTACTACTTCTTCTTCACATGCAGTACTTAAAAATATGACGGCTAAAAGTATGATAATATTACGTTTCATTGTGTTTCCTTTTTAAAATTTGAAATTCCAACTTATGGAGGGTATGGCCGAAAACAGGTAGATCATAGTTGTATTGGTTTGCCCGGGATTATTTTCATCTTCTGAGAAAATGTAGCTGTAGGGGTTTTTACGGGCATAAGCGTTGTAAACCGAAAAATTAAGCTCAGAACGGTAGTTGCCCCTTTCGGCAAGAATCCAGGTAGCTCCCGCATCGAGGCGGTGATAATCGGGCATACGGTAACCGTTCCGCTCGGTATATAAATTGGCAATGTAGCCATCATAAACGTATTTCCCTGCGGGAAAGGTTACAGCCTGACCGGTATAATAAACCCAACTGGCCGAAAAGTTCCACCTTCGGTTAAGTTGATATATGGCCACTACAGAGACATCGTGCAAGCGGTCCTGCCTTGCAGGATACCAATTGTCCCTATTAATACCATCGATTTGCTTGAGCGACCGTGATAATGTATATGATACCCAACCTGTAAGTTTCCCGTCAACTTTTTCGAGCATAAATTCGGCTCCGTATGCTAAACCTTGCCCGTATAAAAGCTCAGACTCAACCATTTCATTCAACACAAGCGAAGCACCGGTTTTGTAGTCAATTTGGTTTTGCATTGTTTTATAGTACAGCTCGGTCGAAAACTGATAACGGTGCCTGCTGAAATTCCTGAATACCCCGATACTGACCTGGTCGGCAATTTGGGGTTTTACATTTGGACTGCTGGGAACGTAATAGTCAATTGGCGTACCGGCGGTGGAGTTCTGAAGCAGGTGGATATATTGGGTCATGCGGTTAAAGCCTGCTTTTATGCTGGTATTATCGTTAAAAACATAGGTGGCGTTGAAACGCGGCTCCCAGTTTAAAAAAGAACTGTACCAATCGCCCTGCCCAAATGATAAGCTGT
>SKHV01000412.1 GCA_007116765.1 Prolixibacteraceae bacterium
CATTAAACAAAATAGTCGTATTTAAATTAATAAACGGCAATTATGCGCTGGTCAAAATAATACGCGACAATTACAATGTGGTGGGAAACGAGTATTGTGAACATCAAATTACATTGCATATCAATTATCCGGCCTTAGGTGGATTTAAGGTTGATGAAACTACAACAGGAAACGAACTTTCCAATGGCAAATGGGAATTTGCAACTCAAACTCAAGGTTTGCTTATTCAGTCGATGGCTTCGTTCGATAAGCTCAGCTCAAGTGTTTACATGGCAGGACGGGTAATTTCAAGCCAATATGCCGGCCATATTGGCGAATTGCGTTATCAGTCGTCAAGCTACATAAAAGAACTGAATACTCCGGGTTATGTAAATACGGTTGATTTGTCGTGTACCGGCACTACTACCCTCAATATATTGACCAGCGAAGGCGAATTTGCCCGCTGCGATGTGAGTAATAATTCGTGGGGCTCCAAAATTAAAATTGAGGGCATTAGTAATCCAACTTCAATATTTTTTGTAAATGAGCAAATTGGATACATTTCATCGCAAAAACAAATTTACAGAACAAGCGATGGTGGTGCCAACTGGCAAAATGTATATAACTACAACGATGGTAACAAACTGTTTTTCACTTCAACCAATACCGGGTTTGCCTTAAAAAGTATTGGAACCGACGAAGGGGTTGTTTACAAAACAAGTAACGGAGTTGATTTTGTGCCCCATAAATTTCCCCTGAATTGGTATGGGCAACCATCGGCAACACGCCTCTATGGTTTATATTTTCTTGATGAGAACAAGGGGTGGATTTGTGGCGAATACGGACAAATTATTGCCACCACAAACGGTGGAGTCAGTTGGCAGATAGTCAGAGAAGGAAGCAAAAACGACCCACACCTGTTCGATATTGAGTTTCCAAGTAATGACGAAGGATGGGCTTGTGGAGCTGCTGGTACTTTGCTGAGAACCATTGATGGCGGCAAAACATGGTCGAAAGCAGAAATAGGTGAAACAGGCGATTTTATAAATCTCGAATTCAACTCACCCTACTACGGCTGGGTAAGTACCGAAACAAAAATATATCATTATGAAGACCGCGAAAAGTATTGGAAGTACTATTAAGAAGTGATAAATTGAAACTTAAAATCATCAGACAATGAAGCAAGTTCTATCTATAATTTGTGTTTTGTGTTTGTTTGCGTCTGTTTTGCAGGGAAAACAAGTCGAAATACAACGTGCTCGTAACGTGGCAGCCACGTTTTTGAGCACAAACAGTGCCGGGCTTAAAAGCATATCTGTAGATGATCTGCATCTTATACCCGTTGAGCATTCAGCAGCCGGGCGGTTCTCGAACCATAAAAACAAGCAGCTTGAAGAAAATCAATTACTCTATTTATTCAGCACCAATACCGAAGGCTTTGTTTTGGTAGCAGGCGATGATCTGGCACGACCAATTCTGGCATATTCCATTTCAGAAGAAATAGACAATGAAAACCTTCCTGCAAACTTTTTGAAATGGCTTGAAGAGTATAAAAAGCAAATCAGGTTCCTGAGAGTTATACCCGAATACAAAAGTGCACAAGCCAATAGCATGTGGCAGCAGCTAGAACAGGGACAGGCAATTGAAAAAGCAAGCCAGCAAGCCATAAGCCCCTTGCTGACTACAAAATGGGATCAATCGCCCTATTACAATGAGTTGTGTCCGCAACAATATTGGTATAGCCCTAAAGCCGTTACAGGCTGTGTGGCTACGGCCATGGCGCAAATAATGAAATACCACAACCATCCGGCACAGGGCAGCGGCATACGAACCTACTATCACACAAGCAATACGGTGACATACGGAACCCTGACAGCTAATTTTGGAGCCACCATGTACGATTGGGGTAACATGCCCGATGTATTAAACAGTTCATCAAATGCTGCTCAGGTAAATGCGGTGGCAAACCTAATGCTTCATTGTGGTATTTCGGTTGATATGGATTATAGTCCCTCGGTTAGCGGTGCATGGGTTACCGAAGAAAAATCGCAAAATGGAGCCAGTTCAGAGCTCGCTTTTAAGGAATACTTTGGCTACAATGAGGCAACTGTTAAAGGTATTCAACGCGAAGGGAGAACAACTCAGGAATGGATAAATCTGATAAAATCAGAACTGGATGAAAACAGGCCGGTAATGTTTGCCGGTGTTGGCGACGGTGGGGGGCATGCATTTGTTGCCGATGGCTACGACAACAACAACTTTTTTCACATGAATTGGGGGTGGGGAGGTATTGCCGATGGCTACTATTCGACCGATGCCTTTAATCCCTACGATCTGGGTACCGGAGCTGGTGGAGGAAGCTATAATTGGTATCAGCGTGTGGTGGTGGGAATTCAACCTCCAGCGCAGGAAGTTTCTCAGGATATGTATCTGTATTCCGATATCAATTTACCCGATATTTATCAATTCACAGAGTTTAATATCAAACTGAAAATTTGGAATTTTGGAGCCGACTTTTATGGCGATCTGGGAGCGGCTCTTTTCAATGATAATGGCGATTTTGTTGAATTCATCGATTCCGGTTCGCTCGCTAACAGTCCCCTTTTATCAAGCAAAATTTATAATATTACTTTCGAAAGTGAAGGGCTTTCGGTTTATCCGGGAACATACTATATCGGAATTTATTATATGCCTGTTGGCGACAACTGGATTGCCCTGCCCGAAATACCCGATGGCGGACTAAGCAATTTTATTGAAGTAGAAATTTTTTCACCTTTTACCGATTCAGATATAAAACTATACGATTCAATCAGGGTGTCGCCACGATATCCTGTCTCGGGCGAGGCAATTACAGTTACAGCCGATATTGGTAATTTTTCCTACTCCGACTATACCGGCGAATTTGGTGTCGGCCTGTTTACCACGCAGGGCGATGTACTGCAAACCATCGAAGTGATTGATGAGCCGGCATTAACTGCTTTCCATTACGATACTTATTCTTTTGGCAACAGCCATGTAGATGTGCCCCCAGGAAGCTACCTGGTTGCTTTGGTTCACTTTCCGAACAGAGGCAGTGACCAGTACGTTGTGGCACCTTATGATTATGTAAATCCGGTGAGAATTAACGTAATTGATCCTCCCTTACATCCCGATAGTTTTGAAGACAACAATACCGTAAGTTCAGCATCAAAATTTCAGATGCAGTTCACCAACGATTATGCGGGATTTTTCACTATTGGAACTAACATTCATTCTGAAACCGATGAAGATTATTATTATGTCGATCTTCCCGAAGGATATAGCTATACTATTCTGGCACGAGTACACGACAATTATAGCTCTACTCTCGATGAAGATTATACTCTCGATGTAATATGGGCGCATTCTGATGATGGAGGATGGAGCGAAATATACGACGATGTGATGGATAGCCCTTATGAATTGCATAATGGCGGAAAAGTGTATTTTGCTGTTATTCCATATTTCGAAGGGCAAACCGGCACCTATTCTTTACAAGTTGAAATTGAAAGAAAATCATTAACAAATGTTGAAGAACAGGTCGCTGAACAAAAGTTTCAAGTTTTTCCAAATCCTGCCTTGGAGCATATTAATGTGGTTTCTGGTTATTCTTTGATGAACTTCGAAGCATATGACGTTCATGGAAAAGAGGTCTTAAAAGGAAATTTTGAACACAATAGTTCACGAGTTGATGTAAGCAGTTTGAAAAGCGGAATTTACTTTTTGAAAGTTTATGGAAAAAGTCAACGTGACATCAAAAA
>SKHV01000305.1 GCA_007116765.1 Prolixibacteraceae bacterium
CCCATATTTCTTTAAGTATGTACTGATGAGTGAGTACTCTTCCGCAGTTTTTTGCTAACAAACTGAGCAATGAAAATTCAGTTGCAGTTAGTTTAATTATGTCATTGTTTTTTCGGACAATATGACTTACCATATCAATACTAATCGAGCCAAAAGTAAGCACAGGTTCGTTCATTGTACCCTTGTCGGCCCGGATTACAGCTCTTATTCTGGCAAGCAATTCGCCTGTGCGAAAAGGTTTTGTCAAATAATCGTTTGCTCCATTATCAAGTGCCATTATAATATCATCTTCAGAGTTTCTTACCGATAAGACTATAATTGGCTTTAAAAACCATTCTCTTAATTTAACTAAAATATCTTGTCCGTCAATATCCGGCAGGCCTAAATCGAGGATAATTAACGAAGGCTGATGGCTTGCAGCATCTATTAAACCTTCTTTTCCGTTTGTTGATTGGATTATTTTAAACCCATTGGCAGAAAGTGTTATTTCAAGTAACCTTCGTATTTGTAATTCATCATCAATTATTAATATTTTATCGTTTTCATACATATGATTTAAACTGAAATGTTATTTATTACAGGTTCATCTGATGGTATTTTTATAGTAAATTTTGCACCTGCACTTTTAGTATTTGCTACAGAAATTGTGCCTTTATGTGCATCAACAAAGCCTTTAACAATTGATAATCCCAATCCTAAACCTCCTGTTTTACTGCTGTTGACCCTGAAAAATTTTGTAAAAACATTTTTAATTCGTTCTTCAGGGAAACCGGGACCCATATCTGATATTTCAATAATTAATTCTTTGTTTTTGTAATCGGTGCGCAGTTCAATTGTTGAATTGGCAGGTGCATATTGTGTTGAATTATAAATAAGGTTGTACAACACCTGTTCCATTAATCCAAAATCGATTTTTACCAGAGGCATTTTTTCCGAAATCGACACACTGAGATAAAACGGTTTTAACTCATCATTTAAATCCGCCGATACTTTATTGATAAGATCGTTTAAGTCGTACCAATCGAGCCGGACAGAAATGTGCCCACTTTCAATTCTTGAAATATTTAACAGGTTTTCTATAAGTCGGTTTAATCTTAGTGAAGCGGTAAATATTTCGTTGCAGAGTGCCGTTTGGATATTCTCCGGGTTCGATGCGTTCAAAATTGAGTCAGCTGCCCCCATGATTGTAGCCACAGGTATTCTTAATTCATGCGAAATTGAGTTGAACAAGGTCTTGTACAGCCTGTCCGACTCATCCAGAAAACGAACTTTTTGAGCCATTTCACCTAGAAATTCTCTTTCAAGGGCATTTGAAATTTGAGAAATAAATGTTTCCCAGTATGATTTTTGTTCATTCAAAAAGGGAGCAGCCGGAGTAGCTAATAAAACTCCTGGGTTTAAACGTATTCCGTTTAACGGGAAAAAAGTATATATTGTTGAAAACGTATTTTTCGTATAATTCCCGGCAATACTTTGATGCTTAAAAGCCCATTCGGCAATATAATATTCTTCTTTTGACAGTTTTTTTTCTGTATGTAAATTGGTTTGATCGATTAGATTATTGTTGCCGTCTTGTAAAATAATAAAGGATTTTATCCCAAAGTGATTTTCAATTTCTTCAATTGATACTTTTATTACCTCATCAAGGCCTCTGGTTTTTGATAGTTCTTTTGTAAGCTGAAATAAAGCATTGGTACGTTTTTCCCTCTCGCGTGCAAGTTTTTCCTGTCGTCGGACTTTGGTTGTGAGCACACCATTTACTAATGCAATTATAAAGAAAAGACCAAATATCAGTATATCGTCAGTTTTTTCAATGTGAAATGTATAGTGGGGAGGGATAAAGAAGAAATTCCAAACCAAAGCACTTAAGGTTGATGCAAGCAATACGGGACCAATTCCTAAGAATGTAGATAAAATTGATACTACAAATAACAGAATAAATGATACAACATGATAGTTTTGAGTATCGGTTAGGGGAATGCTTGCCAATGCCGAACATCCAATAATTAATATTGAAAGCAGGTATTGATTTATTTTCGGTTTCAGCAACCGGGATATTATAATTCGTGCTTTACTCATTCCAAAAATATAGAAATATTATCTTTCAAATGTAGTGATTACAAGCTATTTTTCACTTAGGTGCTCTTCTTTATTTTTTCCAGAAATTAGGAGTAAATAAAATTAGTATCGTATATATTTCCAAACGGCCAATTAGCATTAAAAATGAAAGAACATATTTTGCTGCCTCAGGTAAGTGAGCAAAATTACTTGCCGGGCCTACACTACCTAAGCCCGGTCCAATTCCGGCCATGCATGTTGCTACTGAACTGCTAGCATCTTTAGCATTTAGTCCCATTAAAATAAGTGTAAGGCTGCCTGCAACAAAAATCATAAAATACAACGAAATAAATGTGAGTATAGAACTATTCGTTTCATCACTTATTGATTTTTTATTTAACCTGAATGAGAATATTGCGTGAGGGGTATTAAACCGGCGGAAATACATTGAATAATTTTTAAAAACAACTAAATGTCGAGCCATTTTTATGCCGCCTGATGTTGATCCGGTACTTCCGCCTAAAAACATGGCAAAGAAAATAATCATCCAAGCTACTACCGGCCATTGCATATAATCGGCTGTAGCATAACCGGTGCAGGTGATTATCGAAATGACCTGAAAAAAACTTTCTCTGAACGATTCCTCAATTGTTTTGTCCATTTTCAGGTAAAGTATAGTAGTAATTACAATGCCAATAATAAAGGTAATACCCAAGAAGAATTTAAACTCTTCATTTTCATTAATTTTTTTAAACTCTCGTTTGAACAGGTAATAATGAATGACGAAATTTGTTCCCGAAAGTAACATGAAAAACATTAAAACATATTGTATATAAGGTGAGTATTCGCCAATACTGCTGTTTTTAGGTGAAAAACCACCGGTAGCAATAGTGCCAAAAGCGTGGCATGTGCTTTCGAATAAATTCATCCCTCCCAGAAGTAATAAAAATATTTCAGCAAGAGTTAAAACGATATAAATTAATAGTAAACGATTTCCTACCGATTTGATTTTAGGTTGAATTTTTTCTTGAAACGACGATTCAAGTGTAAACAAATGATAGCCTCCTATTTGTAATTTAGGCATAATAATTATTACTAGTACAATAATTCCTATACCACCAATCCAGTGTGTAAGGCTTCTCCAAAAAAGAATGGACTTTGGAAGCGATTCTATTTCTGTTAATATGGATGAACCTGTTGTTGTGAAGCCTGAAACCGATTCAAAAAATGCATTTGTGAATGACGGGATAGCTCCTGATAGAATATAGGGAATGCAACTGATTAAGCTAATAAGCAACCACGATAAAGTGACTGTTAAATAAGCTTCTTTTCTTTGCAGTGAAATTTTCTCATCTCGACTTTTGCTGTAGAAATACAGTAATAAACCACCAAAAAATGAAACAAGCGTTGCAATAACAAATGGTATTGCTTGTTCGGAATAGTAAATACTGATGAAAATACATACAAACAGAGCTGCCGATACAATGAAAAGGTTTCTGCTAATTATTTTTGAAATAATTTTAAAATTAATTATGCTCATCTTGGTTTATCCAATAGTCAAAAATTAAGTAGATAGCATAAGCAACTATAAACAAGTATAGCGCAATTCCTACAATTATTTGAACTCCGTTAAAGGGCATTTGAATACTGATTTTTATTACTACAAAGTTGCTAACGATTTTATAAATACATTGTAA
>SKHV01000198.1 GCA_007116765.1 Prolixibacteraceae bacterium
CAATGATGTATCATTATTCTCGAAAGAACAACTATCAAATCTCAGAGGCAATTGAGAACCTATTTGATAAGCATTGACACAGTGGTAGCCATTTTTAAAGACACTGGTTTTGATCTCGGCAGTATGTTTATTCATCCCCCAAAGTTGAATGCCATTGTGCTTAATTGTACCTTGCTCATTGTCATCTACCAATAACCCTTCAAAATAGACAGAATCCGCAGTTAAATTGGCATTGTGGTTTTCACTTATTTGAACGGTACCGTTTTTCAACTTAAGCAGCGAAAACTTAGGAAGCGACCCGGTTGACGTGCGGAAGTTGCTTTTGCATTCCATAAGTACATTACCTTGTGTATGAGCGCCTTCAAGTACAAACTGAGCATTGTCGCCTATTTCCCAATACTCGGTTACTGGCACTTCATTGCCATCAACCCATTGGCGTTGGTTGAAGATGATGTGGCCGTAGTTGATGGGATTTTGAGAGGTGAAGGTAAAAACAGCGTTGTCTTTTACTTCTACTTTTCCTTTGATTTCGAGGATGGCATTTGAACCGTTGAGTTCTATAATTGCATTAGGGTGGATTATCAGGGTTGCGCCTTCATCGATGATGAGTTGGGAATTGTCGTCAATAACTAATTTGCTTCCTGAAAATAGTTCAAGTATTGAGTTTTCAAGAAAAATAGCTTCCCCTGTAGTGGAATTATGTGGAAATACCACATCGTATTCACCAATCTGAAATTCACATCCATTACCTATGCCACAATACGTCCCTCCACATTCTGATGCTTGTGTTTTAAGAGAAAAGAAACTACCTTGACTTGGGTTTTGATATATTTGTGATGGAGTTCCAATGTTATTACTCAATGAATTAACAAATACTTTTCCCCCATTAACAGCATTTGTATTTCTCAAGAAATACTCAGGGGCAATAGTCATATTATCAGGAAGACCATAATTCATAAACTCATTATCCAAAATCATTATTTCCTGAGGGCTTGAAACAACGTTAGATTTAGTTAAATCCAATTTTTCCATAAACCATTCAATATTGCCTCTTGGTCCATATCCTGAGGTCCCCTCATTAATTGTGAATAGTGTATGATACTCATTAGGTAGCCTTCCTCCTTCTCCTGTTTGTGGACTAAAATAGTCTTCGAACGGAATACTTCCCATTGCTATCAAATCACTCTTACTAAAATCAGGTGCCGTAAAAACATTATTTGTATCAATGTTTAAGGCACTGATAGTAGGAACAAAGCTATGTTTAGGGCGATTAGGTGATTTTAGATCTTCACTGTTTATTTTATAAAGTAATTTTGGAAAATCATATCTACCCCCTGGAGAAGCGTCGTAGGCATGTGTAGGGTAGGGATTATATATTTTTACAGCATTTGATCCGGTATTTTGATTGGTGTTATATAAAACACTTGCATCCAATGCAAGACCTATAGCGGCAAGTAAATATTTTTTTGAAATCAAGCCTCCAGCAACAATAGCAGCTGCAAGTACAGTTCCAATTGGAGGCGCTATCAAAAGTGCAGCACCATAAGCAATCATTATACCAGCTTCAAGTGCTACATAACTAATAGCACCTCCTGCTAAAATAGCATAATGAGCTATTAAATATAACATATTTGAACTATATGACTGCCCTTTTTCAAGGATTTCAGATTGCCCAGCGCTAGTGTTATTTCCTAATACCTTGGGGACGGCTCTAGCCAAGTAAAAATTTCTATGATCTAGACTAGAATCAATAACAACATTGAATAAATATTTAGCAACACTATTAGCAAGTCCCAGCGCTCCGGTTGCAGAAAATGCATGTGATTTGACTTCAAACTCAAAATAATTATCGCCTGGAGAAATGTTTCTGTTATCATCCCTATCTATATGTTGAGTTTCCCCTCTATCATTTCCATTGATCATAGCAAAATTACGGGATGATGTGGGCATTCCTAAATAATCAAGATATTCAACAAAGTCACTATGAAGCAAACCTTTTGTTGAGTCAATATTGTATATCATCATTTCAGAAAACATAGGGCTTAAAAAAATTCTTTCATAAAATTCTTTCATTCTACTTGTGCGCTTTATTTCATAGTACCCTTGTGTAGTTTCTAAAAACGCTTGAATTCCTAAGGGGACATTAAATCCTCTGTGCGGCGCATCCAACGTTGTAAACATTCGAGTGTTATGACAACAAGTCTGTATTTCCATTTCTCGCAAAGCTATTCTGGCAATAACGCCCCCTGTTCCAATACCCAAAACAGCAATTTGTTCTTGGCTTTGGTTACTCTCAAGTTCCTGATTAACGTACTGAACAATTTGCATTAAATAATTGGCATTCTTGCGCATGTAGTCCCTGCTCGATTGAAAATCTACATATACAATATCATACCCTTCGTTTTTTAACTCATCCTTAAGTGTGTGTCCTTTGTAATTCACATTAATTCGTTTATCGGAAAAATACCTAATACTGTCAGACGTAAAGGAAACCCAACCGTTTTTTCCATATTGAATAGTGTTTGAGCTGCCTTTGCTATCCTCTCTGTCGTCTATGGTATTAAGGTATCTCTCTATATCCATACCTTCAACAATGATTACCGGTTTCATCAATTTTTCATTGTTCATTGGATTTATTAAAAAACTAACAACACCTTTTCCTATACCTGCTGAAAAGTCAAGATTTGGGCACTTATCGCTGTTAAATTGTGTAATCTGATAATCCGGAACCTCTGTGTAAATAATTACTTTAATGTAGAAAGTAGCAATAGGACTCTCTTGACAACCCTGACTTATTTTTACTTCATGGTATCCAGTCTCTAATCCATGATTATTAAATACAGCTGTTCCTCCCGGATTGATTTGCTGGCAGGAGTTATTTCCATCTATACTTATGTGATAAGAATTACCAACACCTTTTTCTGAAAAAAAACTTTGAATAGGTAATGAGAAAACCAAAGGTTGATCTACTGAATCCAGTATAACTTCATAATTAAAGCTTGAAGCTGCAAAAATGCGATGCTTCTCGAATACTTTCATAGCAATAGTTTCTGGATTAAAATAAATCCATTCACTTATTGTATCCAAAACTCCTAACGTATCACCGGTAATGGAATCAATGTCATAAATTATTTGATCCACAAATAATGAATCGAGAATTCTTGCGACCCCTGTAGTATCTATTTGAAAACCTGGTGTGACCATAGCGGAATCGGAAAGTGTATGATATGGAAAATCCATTAAACCGATAACTACTGGGGGTGAACTGCCAGTCCCTTCTATGATGTTTTCCAATGCGGTTGGATGCAATTGTAAGGGGGGAGCAAGCGTATCAAAAGAAGAATAATACATCAAGTCGTATAAGTCGCGGAAGATGTAGCTATCCGCAACACTATCTTTCACACCATCAAAGTAAAAAGGGTTGTGTGCTGTTCCCCCCATTTGCCAGAAATCAGGGTTATGCTCCAGTAATATTCCCGATGGTATCCAGATTGGGTTATTGAGTGCTGACATGTCCCAAACAGTCTGTCCATACAATGCAAAAGACAGTTGCATAGCCAAAACAAAAGTGGTAATTTTGCGTCTCATAATAATGGTTTTTAAGGTTATAGAAATCATGAATTGAAGCCTGGGGTTGCCGCAAACAACCTCAGGTTTTTTTATTAGTATTCCAGTTTAAAGTATGTTGTATCCATCTCGCCTAGTTGAATCCATTTCGTTTGCAAATGTGAATCGACTCCCGACTTACTTACCC
>SKHV01000204.1 GCA_007116765.1 Prolixibacteraceae bacterium
AGAGCAAGTGCAGGAGCTATTATCTTCTTTCTCAAGAGGTGAGAATGTGATAGACTACATGCGCTATCAGAATTGGCGAAATTTAGCTGCAAAAGTAGCTGAAGGCTCTTTTTATATTGCCGATTTCGACACTGAAATCAACTCGCAGATAATCGAAGTCAGTATGCCATTCTCGGCCACTTTGGCTGGTGGTGAATTTGCCGATTTGGCTGATTATGCCCTTAAAGCTAAGGTTAACACTTACCCCGACCCAATGAACAACATTGTAAAAGTGTATCTGTCATACATGCTACCACAGCATTTAGAGCTATTAGAGGCTTCACCTAATGTGTCAATTACTACACACGCGGGTTTATTGTAAAATTATTGTTTTGAATAAAAAAAGGCCGTAGAGTTAACGGCCTTTTTTATTTCAATTACTTTATGTATGTGTGTTTTTTAGATACAATTTGTTTTGTATTTTAGCACAAATTGAATTTTCGATTATATATATTTGTTGCCAGAAAATTAAGTGGAAAAATTTGTGAATGATTGCAACCACGCTAAAAAATGCTAAAGCATTCGTGCTTATTCCAATTGCATTCAATATTCACAAATCCCTTTTTTATAGTATTTATAAACGCACCCTTCATCAGAGGGTAAAAATATTTATTATGGGATATTTATTCACATCAGAGTCGGTATCGGAGGGACACCCCGACAAAGTGGCCGACCAAATATCAGATGCTTTACTGGACAAGTTAATGGCATTCGATCCCGAGTCGAAAGTTGCCTGCGAAACTCTGGTAACCACCGGGCAGGTAGTATTGGCAGGTGAAATCAGGACAAATACCTACATCGATGTGCAGGAAGTTGCCCGCGAAGTAATTAACCGCATTGGCTACACCAAAGCCGAGTACCGTTTCGACGGTGACTCGTGCGGAGTGTTCTCGTCTATACACGAACAAAGCCCCGACATAAACCGCGGTGTGGTGCGTGCCGACCCTATGGAACAAGGAGCCGGCGATCAGGGGATGATGTTCGGCTACGCGTGCAGCGAAACCGACAACTACATGCCCGTTTCGCTCGAACTTTCGCACTTGCTGCTCATTGAGCTGGCAGCCATTCGTCGCGAAGGCAAAGAAATGACCTACCTGCGCCCCGATTCAAAATCGCAGGTAACTATTCAATATGACGATAATGGTAAGCCCGCACGGGTGCACACCATTGTAGTTTCGACTCAACACGACGACTTTGTGAAGCCGGCCGACAAAAGCCCCGAAGCACAAGAAAAAGCCGACACCGAAATGCTGGCAAAAATCAAGTCCGATGTAATCAACATACTTATTCCACGCGTAGTGGCAAAATTGCCCGAACGTGTGAAAGCTTTGTTTAACGGTGAAATTATATACCATGTAAACCCCACCGGCAAGTTTGTAATTGGCGGCCCACACGGAGACACCGGGCTCACAGGTCGCAAAATTATTGTAGACACTTACGGAGGCAAGGGTGCACACGGAGGTGGAGCTTTCAGCGGTAAAGACCCTTCGAAGGTTGACCGCTCGGCAGCTTATGCATCGCGCCACGTAGCCAAGAACCTTGTAGCAGCAGGTGTAGCCAGCGAAATATTGGTGCAGGTAGCCTACGCCATTGGCGTGGCAAAACCCATGAACATTTTTGTGAATACTTACGGAACAGCGAAAGTGAACCTTAGTGACGAACAAATTGCCGAAAAAATTGCCGAAATATTCGACATGCGCCCAAAAGCCATTGAAGACAGGCTGAAACTGCGCAACCCCATTTACGAAGAAACGGCATCGTACGGCCACATGGGACGTATCCCACAAACCGTTACCAAGGTTTTTGAATCTCCCTATTTCGAAACTTTTGAAAAAAAAGTAGAGCTTTTTACCTGGGAAAAACTTGATTACCTTGATAAGATAAAGACTGCATTTGGCATTTAGCCTAATACAGATTGAAAAAATAAGCCCGGCAATGAGATTTTGTCGGGCTTATTTTTTATCCAGAAATTAAACACAAAACAAATCCACAAATTTTTCGCTTGAAATAGTTAAGTTATTGAAGCAGGTTTGCTTATATTTTTTTATTTTTGAGAACGAAGAACAATTTAATAAGATATAATTATGAAAATTACAGCAGGAATTGATATTGGCGGAACGAACACCGTAATTGGGTTTGTGAACAAAGAAGGGAAGTGTTTTGTAGAGAAAACAACATCGACCACTGAGTTTAAAGAAGTAGAGAAATACTTAGAAAAAGTAAGCTCAATTATAAACGACGAATTGGCTGCCAATCCCGATTGGGAACTGTGCGGCATAGGAGTGGGTGCACCAAACGCCAACTTCCACAAAGGCACCATTGAAGAAGCACCCAACCTTTTATGGAAAGGCAAAGTACCCTTTTGTGAATTACTTGGAAAATTTTATCCGGAATTACCCATTGCAATTACCAACGACGCCAATGCAGCAGCCATGGGCGAGCTTAAATTTGGGAAAGGTAAAGGGCTTAAAGATTTTGCCGTAATTACTCTGGGTACCGGCTTAGGCAGTGGCATTGTGGTAAATGGCGACTTAGTATACGGTCACGACGGTTTTGCAGGAGAGTTAGGCCACACTATAGTTAAGCCCGGCGGCAGACTTTGTGGCTGCGGAAAAAAAGGATGCCTTGAAACCTATGTTTCAGCAACAGCTGTGGTACGTAGCATGTTCGAAATTCTATGTAATTCCAACAAACCATCGAGATTACGCGACATTCCTTACAACAAAATGACGTCGCTTGATGTTGAACTTGCGCTAAAAGAAGGTGACGAACTGGCCAAGGAATGCTACGATTATACCGGCAAAATATTGGGAATGAAACTGGCCGATCTGGCATGCCACACAAGCCCGTCGCACGTATTCTTGTTTGGTGGTGCAGCCAAAGCAGGCGACCTGATAATTAAACCCGCCAAAGAATCGATGGAAGAATTTCTGCTCCCGATATTCAGAAATAAAATTTCGATTGAATTAAGCGGACTGATGAATGAAAATGCCGCGGTACTTGGAGCCAGCGCTCTTGCATGGAACGAAATCGAAAAACAAGAAAATTAGAGATTCTGAACCTAACTCAATACTACAAAAGGTTGTTGGTGATTATACTGACAACCTTTTTTGCTCTATACATCAGAATAAATGCTTTTTAGGTACATAGCTCCCACTTCACTTATAGTTTGTTCAATGGGGATATATGTAAAATTGAATTCGCGGGAAATTTTTGAGCCGTCGAAGCATGACACCGAGGCGGCACTTTGTACGCTTTGACGCGTAATGAGCGGTTTATGCCTGCTGAGCAATGAAGCCACACTTGCAGCACGCCAGGCAAAACCCATTAAAAAACGGCCTGCATGTATGCCTGGCGGCTTAACTTTTACTGAACGGGCAATGAGTTGAAAGGCCTTTTCGTAGGTCAAATTTGCTGCATTGAGCAAATAGCGGTTTCCCTGAGCTTTTTGCCAATTTTCATCATTGCAAAGCAACAACATTGCTGACGTAACATCGCGCAGGTCAACAAAGCCTGTTTTTCCGCGAGTATAAAATTTAAGCCCCTTATAAATTTTAGAATAGAACGCCGAGCTGCCGGTATCCCACTCGCCGGGCCCCAGTATTATTGAAGGATTTACAACTACGGCTTCAAGCCCCTCGTTCACGCCACGCCACACTTCCATTTCCGATTCAAACTTACTGATGCTGTATCCCGAGTTTTTTTTATCGGGAAGCCAGGGAGTATCTTCGGTAATTACTTCACCATTTGAACTTTTTCCAAGAGCCGCAACCGAACTCACATGGCACAAACGCTTTACACCTGTTTCTATACAAGCATTTACCACATTAGCTGTGCCCTGAATATTAGTTTCAAAAAGCAAAGGATTATCGGGTTTATAGAAGGAAACCATTGCAGCACAGTGAAACACCACATCAATGCCTTTCATGGCATCAATTATTGCAGGATAGTTGAGCACATCGGCCTTAAACCATTCCACTTTATTGGAAATTTCGAGAGCATTTGCAGTGTAGTAAGCAACATTACGCACAAAACTATCAATACGCTTTTTACTGCGGTAAAGTGCTCTTACTTCGAAACCGTTTTGAATTAAATCGAAAACCAGCTTCGAACCCAACATTCCGGTCGCACCGGTCACCAATACTTTTTTCTTTGCTGTCAAAATATTATGGGTTTAACTATTCCAGGGAGTAATGGTTTTTGCACCAAATTCCTTAGCGCTAAGCGTATCTATTTTCATTTTCATTATGCCTACATTTTTTATTGCAGGAGCATTAAACTTAAACGTTTTATCGCTGTATTGTTTCATGAAAAGGTGCAAAATTTGTTCTTTTTCGTCAAAATCTTCAATAAACTCTACTTTACCCTCGGCAATGACCGACTTCGACGACATACGCCAACTGCAAGCCACATGTTCATCTTGGTATTTAATTTCTTCTCCCAGGTTGAAAGTTACACAAACATTGGGGTTTTTCTTCATGATTTCCCATTTGCGTCCAAACTGACCCGAGTGCAAGAATATTGTATTTTCGTGATAGGCAAAGTTCATGGGTACAACATAAGGGCGATTTTCCTCGTCGCTTATGCCTAAAAAACATACTTTGCATGCTTTAATCACTGCTTCTATTTCACTCTTTTCTTCAATAAAATAGGTTCTCATATCGTGGTTTTTTTACGATGTTACTGCTCTTTTTCCCAGTTTATCCGACAATTCTCTCTCTACCGAATACAAATTAGTGATTACGGCCTGCATTTCGAACACTTTATCCAAATTGTCGCTATCGGCAAGTTCTCCAATTTTTTTCATCAACTCGTTAATCATCAGCTTCACATGCCTGAGTTTATATTCCTCGATAAGGCGTGGCACCAAAAGGAAAAGAATCTCATCTTCGTCTTCAATGTGTGCACCTTTCTTTCGCCAAATGAGGCTTTCGGTGTGTTTATCTACAAGCAGGCCGCTCACAAGTTCCGACAAACCGGCATCGGGGTGCTGGGAGAAATAACGTTCAGGATTGAAGAACTCTTCAAACTGGTGTTCTTTAAATTCATCAATAATTTTCTGAATAATCGGGTCAACCGAACTCAAGTTATCGGCTTCGATTTCAGAAAGAATATACTCCCCTACTTTCACTACACGTGATTCGTGTTTTTCTTCATCTTCAATAGTAAACAAATCATTGTTGAAATAGCGGATAAGTATTCGCAAAAGGGCGCTTTCCTCAATACGGCAGGGATTTACGGCCTCGGGCAGTGCTTGCTGCTGCTCACGCTTAACGCTTTGCGATTTCCGAATTTCTTCACGCTTTTCCTTAATAACTTGCTCTTCCGACAGCTTGTATTTAATTTTCCGTACCTGCCCGTAAAGCACCTCCTCTTCAATATCGAGCATTTTACTGCACTCCTTAATGTACACCGAACGGGTTATCGTATCGGGAATAACAGAGATGGTTTTTACAATGTCGTTGATTAAGCGTGCCCGTTCAATGGGATCGTTTTCGGTATCCTTAAGGAGTAGTTGTGTTTTAAAGCGGATGAAATCAGTTTCGTGTTCGGCAATGTATTCAATAAGAGCCGACGAGCTCATTGAGTGTGCAAAGGAATCGGGGTCTTCGCCATCGGGCAAGGGTACTACTTTCACGTTCACTTCTTCTTCGAGAATCATATCAATTCCCCTGAGCGAAGCTTTTATACCAGCCGGATCGCCATCGTATATAATGGTAATATTGGGCGTAAAGCGTTTGATTAGCCTGATTTGCTCGTTTGTAAGCGAGGTACCCGAGGAGGCCACCACGTTTTCGATGCCGGCCTGATGAAATGAAAGCACATCGGTATAGCCCTCAACCAAAAAGCACTTATTGCTGCGCGAAATGGCATTTTTAGCCTGATATAACCCGTAAAGCACCCGGCTTTTATGGTAAATTTCCGATTCGGGCGAATTGAGGTATTTAGCTGCTTTGGGGTCAGTTTTCAATATGCGTCCTCCAAAAGCAATTACACGTCCGGCCAGGTTGTGAAAGGGAAACAGAACCCTTCCCGAGAAACGGTCACGCACCCAATCGTCGCGTTTTATGGTAAGTCCGCTTTCTTCCAGAAACTCCATTTTATAGCCGTTACGGGTAGCCGCCTGTGTAAAGATATCTTTTCCATCGGGGCAATAACCCAGATCAAACTTCCTCACTATGTCGTCGCGAAAACCACGCTCACGGAAATAACTTAGCCCCACATTTCGTCCTTCGTTTTCATTGAAAAGAAAGTCGGTAAAATATTTTTGGGCATAAGCCGAAACAATCATGAGGCTTTCGCGACGGTTTCGTTTAGCCACATCTTCGGGCGATTCTTCCTTATCGACTACTTCAACATTGAATTTTTTGGCCAAAAACTTTAAAGCTTCGACATAAGTCAGGTGCTCATGATCCATGATAAAATTAACTGAGCCTCCACCTTTGCCACAACCAAAGCATTTAAAAATTTGTTTGGACGGTGAAACGGTAAACGAGGGAGTTTTTTCGTTATGGAAGGGACAATTACCAAGGTAATTCACGCCACGCCGCTTAAGCGTAACAAAATCCTGCACCACCTCAACAATGTCGGCAGCGTCAATAATACGTTCAATTGTACCTTGGTCAATCATGAAAACAAAAGTAATTAAATAGTAGATAAAAGATGAAAGATGGAAGATGAAAGATGGAAGATGGAAGATAGAAGATGGAAGATGGGAAATTACGAATTGCGAGTATCAAGTATAAAGTATCAAGTATCAAGACGCAAGACACAAGATGGAAGATGGAAGATAGAAGATAGAAACAAAAAAGATTTATGGCCGCAACGCACTGAACAGCTTATAGCTTGAAGCCTAAAGCCTAAAGCCAAAGGAAAAGGTCGCTTAACACACTGAACAGTCATCAGCCATCAGCCATTAGCCATTAGCCAACAGCAAACAGCATGAAGCTTAAAGCCTAAAGCCTATAGCCAAAGAAAAGGCCGCTTAACGCACTGAACAGCTTATAGCTTGAAGCCTAAAGCCTAAAGCCAAAGGAAAAGGCCGTTTAACACACTAAACATCCTTAAATTTTTGTGAATCACCCGAAATGACAGAGGCGATTTTCTTATGATTTCTAAACTGACATTAATACGTTGGAAAAATGCATTAGCAATATTAGGACTTTCATTGTTGTAATATTGATATGAATTGTCAAAGTCGTATTCAGCTTCGTCTGAAATCTCAAGACTATACCGCTTTCTCTTCATATCTTTTCTTTACTAAATCCCAATTTTTAAAAGTCGTCTTTCCTTCTTCAACTCTTTTTAATCGTTCATCAAGTAATTTTATGTGTTCAACCAGATAATTCGAGCAATCTTCTTTTACATCAACTATTTCCACATAATCATATTTCCGAATCATATTCAGAAAAGCAGCCATGTTCTTTTGGTCTTTAATGTTAATTGTAAGTTCCATAATCTTAAAACTTATTTTTTCAAAGATATAAAAAAGATTGAAAATAGCTTGACACACTGAATTGCCTGAAGCCTATAGCCAACAGCAGTAATGACAAATGAAAAGTATCAAGACACAAGACACAAGACACAAGATGAAAGATGAAAGATGGAAGATGGAAGATGGGAAATTACGAATTACGAATTGCGAGTATCAAGTATAAAGTATCAAGTATCAAGACGCAAGACGCAAGATGGAAAATTACGAATTACGAATTACGAATTACTTAATGACCAATGACACAAGACACAAGATAAAAGATAGAAACAAAAAAGATTGATGGCCGCTTAACGCACTGAACAGCTTATAGCTTGAAGCCTAAAGCCTATAGCCAAAGGAAAAGACCGCTTAACGCACTGAACAGCCATTAGCCAACAGCATGAAGCATGAAGCATGAAGCATGAAGCCAAAGGGAAAGGCCGCTTAACGCACTGAACAGCTTATAGCTTGAAGCCTAAAGCCAAAGAAATGGCCGCTTAACGCACTAAACAGCATGAAGCTTAAAGCCTAGAGCCTAAAGCCAAAGGAAAAGGCCGCTTAACGCACTGAACAGCCATCAGCCAACAGCCTATAGCCTAAAGCTTAAAGCCTAAAGCCATAAAAACCTACTAAACTTTAAAGAATTTCACCAATTCATTCAGGCTTTCTGCCTGTGCGGCCATTTCTTCAGCGTTGGCCGCCATTTCTTCCGAGGCCGATGCGTTTTGCTGAGTGATAGAGTTCATTTGCTGTATGGCATTGTTTACCTGCACCACGCTGTTTCCCTGTTCAATGTTAGAGCGCACAAAATCCTGCACGTAATTGTTCGACATTTCAATTTTGGGCACAAGGTCTTCAAACGAGCGACCTGATTGCTCAGCTTCCTCCATGCTTATTTTAGAAAGCGAATCGATGTTGCTGGCCAGTATTTTGGATGAATCGGCCAGCTTACGCACTTCACGCGCCACTATCGAAAAGCCACGACCATGTTCTCCTGCCCGTGCAGCTTCAACTCCGGCATTCAATGAAAGAATGTTTATTTGAAACGAAATATCGTCAACATCTGTAATCTGTTCCGAAATCTTCTGATACGTTTCCATGGTCTGCTTCAGGCCTTCAATCATGTTTATCACCCCATCTTTAATATTCAGGGAAACATTACCTGTATCTTTTGCCTTTTCGATATTCTGATCGATAGTTGCCGATATTTCTTCAAAAGTTGAAGATACTTCTTCGAGGTTTGAAGCCTGCTCTGATGCTCCCTGCGACAACTCTTCAGAAATTGAACTAAGATGCGTACTGTTATACGTGAGGTTTGATGCACTGATTTGTATTTCACCAATAATAGTTTTGAGCTTATCGGTAAGATCAAGCAGTGAGTTATTCAACAAGCCAATTTCATTTTTCATGTTGGTTCGGCTCACATCTATATTCAAATTACCTTTCGACAATTGATTCACCTGTTCGATGGAATGCCTAAGAGGTACTGCAATTAAACGCCTTATACGAAGAAAAATCAGAGTTCCCACCGTGAAATTCAAAGGTACTGCCCACAGCACATGCTTTTGTCCCAACTGGCCTACTAACGACATGTCGAAGCTCACCAGCAGGATGAGAATCAACATTAGGTGTGACATGGCAAACATTATTGAGCGCTTAAAAATAAGCCTCAACACCAATACTGCCATTGCATATACAAAAGCTACTATAAATACTGAAGCTATTAATCTCTCCATAATAAAATCTCCTTTTGCTTAATCTTCAACCAATCAATAATTGGCAAAAGTAGCAAAAGCAAACGTACTATTTTAGCGAATCAATAAATTCAATTCAATATTAATCAAAGCTTAATCACTTATCAGACAGTATAAATTTCCCTTTAACCAGCCACGATGTGCCAAAAGCAGCAAGTGCAAGCCATTCAAGCCAAAAAACAGGGTTGTATGCAATAAATTTCAATTTGATGATTGGAACAATACTGTATAAACCAATGAGGAACATTGCCACCAGTATAATAATACCACAAGTCCGATAAATACGGTTACGCTTAATTTTTTGGGGTGTTTTATGCCCCTTGCTTTTTGTAAAAAGGAATAATGACATTAGCGCCAACACAAGAAAAAAGAAAGCAGCTGAAATATAATGAATTATTTCGCGCCAGGCGGCATCGGGCAATGAGCGAACGCTACACACAGGATCGGGATTTTGTGCACATGCAAAAAAAGCCACGCCCAGAGCGCAAACCCCGGCTACGGTAGATGCTACGTTGTCGATGGTTTCATAACCTTTATACGACATTAGAAAGATTGCCACGGCACACAATATACCAACCAGAATATCGCCTGAGATGGTATAGTAATAATGGCTTATTGAATGCTGAACACTAGAGCAATCGCTAAACAAAAGTGAAACAAGCAACAGCATTGCCGGCAACAAAATACCAAGTATCCCGATTACTTTCCTTAAGGTAAGTAATGAGATTATGTAAGGAGATGTGTTTGGGTGGTTCATAGGACAATATATTTTATCTTGTTTAACAAGGGGCTGTCTAAAAAGTCATTAATTAGGCCACTAATACACAAAAACACAAAGGCAACACAAAGCATTAAATTTTCAAAATCAAGGCTTTGTGAAATCTTTGTGCCTTTGAGCCTTTTGTGGCAAATTTAGTTTTCATGACTTTTTAGACAGCCCCTTTGTTATGTAGAATGTAGTATACTAATACCTGTAATGATCCGGTTTATACGGTCCATCGACAGGTACCCCAATGTATTTAGCCTGGTCAGGAGAAAGCTTTGTAAGTTTTACTCCAATTTGCTCTAGGTGTAAACGTGCTACTTCTTCGTCGAGATGCTTGGGAAGCATGTACACGCCAAGTTCGTATTTTTTTGTGTAAAGTTCAATCTGAGCCAAAGTTTGGTTGGTAAACGAGTTGCTCATCACAAACGAGGGGTGTCCGGTTGCACAACCCAGATTCACAAGACGTCCTTCGGCAAGCAGGTAAATGGCATGACCATCGGGATAAATGAATTTATCGACCTGTGGTTTGATGTTTATCTTTTTAATTCCGGGCCATTTTTCGAGTTTACTTACCTGAATTTCGTTGTCGAAGTGGCCAATGTTGCACACAATTGCCTGATCTCTCATGGCAGCCATGTGGTCGGCAGTAATTATGTCTTTGTTTCCGGTAGTGGTCACAAAAATGTTTCCTTCTTCAAGAGCCTCTTCCATAGGCTTCACTTCAAAACCTTCCATAGCAGCCTGCAAAGCACAAATTGGGTCAATTTCGGTCACAATCACACGTGCGCCGTATCCACGCATCGAGCTTGCACAGCCCTTGCCTACGTCGCCATAACCGGCTACAACTACTACCTTACCTGCAATCATTACATCGGTAGCACGCTTGATACCGTCGGCTAAACTTTCGCGGCAACCGTATAAATTATCGAATTTCGATTTTGTAACCGAATCGTTCACATTAATGGCAGGGAAAAGTAGTTTGCCCTCGTTAAGCATTTGATACAAGCGATGTACCCCGGTAGTAGTTTCTTCCGAAACGCCTTTCATGTCTTTAGTTGTGCGATGCCAACGCTGTGGGTCTTCGGCCAATATTTTTTTAAGGGCTTTGAACAACTCAATTTCGTCCTGAGCTTCAACTTTCTGATCGAGCACAGCAGCATTGTTTTCTGCTTCATAACCAAGGTGAATCATCATAGTTGCATCTCCTCCATCGTCCACAATCACATTTGGTCCGAGTCCGTTTCCGAAATCAAGCGCACGATCGGTACACCACCAGTATTCGGCCAGTGTTTCGCCTTTCCATGCAAAAACGGGTATTCCGGAAGCTGCAATTGCAGCCGCGGCATGATCCTGAGTTGAAAATATATTGCAGCTGGCCCAACGTACATCAGCACCTAGTTCTTTCAATGTTTCAATTAGCACTGCTGTTTGAATAGTCATGTGCAGCGAACCCATAATTCGAGCTCCTTTAAGTGGCTTCGAGTTTCCAAATTTAGCACGTAGTGCCATTAGCCCCGGCATTTCATTTTCTGCTACTTCAATTTCTTTACGTCCGTATTCAGCCAGACTGATATCTGCTATTTTATGATCCATAATTGTATATGTATTTTACTAATATTGATTTTTTATTGTGATTGGCAAAGATAATACAATCTGTCGGCTTATTAAACAAGCTATACCCTTAAAAGGGTTAATTTATACCAATTTAACAAGCCTACTTTAAAATGCTGCGCACTACTTGTTCATCTTTTTCGAGTTGTTGTTTCAACTGCTCTACCGAACTGAATTTTTTTTCGTCGCGCACACGGGCATGTAAACTGATTAAAATATTCTGATTGTAAATATCGTCCTTAAAGTTTAAAAGGTGGGCTTCAATGGTACGATGATCGGCATTGGTACTCACAGTGGGTCTGAAACCAATGTTCAGCATACCCTTATATAGCGTTTGATTTACACGGGCTGTAATTGCATAAACCCCGGTTTTGGGAATAAGTTTGTGCACATCGTCGGCTACAATATTTGCGGTAGGAAAGCCTAAGCTGCGCCCTAATTTGTTACCCTGAGTAACCTTCCCCCGAATACTGAAATTATAGCCCAAGTATTGATTGGCCACTCGCAAGTTTCCTTCAGAAAGTGCTGCCCTGATTTTGGATGAGCTTACTCCGTTTCCTTCAAAAGTATATGAATCAATTCGTTTTACCCCAAAGCCCTTTCCTTCAGAATAAAGCTTTATATTTTCGAATGTGCCTTCCCTGTTTCGTCCAAGTTTATGATCGTGACCAACAACCAGTGTATGCATTTTCAGCTTCGAAAGTAGAATTTGCTCAATAAACTCGACATAAGTAAGTGATGCAAAATGCTTGTCGAATGGATAAATCACCAGGTGATCGACTCCGGCCTCTTCGAGCAGGGCAATTTTTTCGTTGAGCGTAGTAATCAGCCTCAGGTTCGACTCATTGGGAAACAAAACCAAACGCGGATGCGGATAAAATGAAAACAACACACTCTCACCATGAGCTTCATGCGCAAAACGATTCAATTGTTCAATTACCAGCTTATGTCCACGATGCACTCCGTCGAAAGTGCCAATGGTTACTACCGGATTCACAGCTCTAAAACTATCGATGTGTTGATGTACAATCAAACTAAAATGAGGTTTTATTTGCCGCAAAAATACAGAATATGTTTCAATATTTAATCTCTTAATCCACATCTCTATAAAATCATTCGGCTCGATTCTTTCCGTTAAAATTTGTTATAAAGGTTTACCCTTACCCATATTTTGCTATTTTAGCCAAATAAAAACAGAGAGAATTGTGAAAAATATATTCGGAATATTAGTATTGATTATAGTATTGAGCGCTTGCTCTGAACACAACTTCACCATAGAAGGAAAAGTAACAAACTCGAACGAGCCGATGATTTATCTTGACAAGCTCGAAATAAACGGCACTACGCCCTACGATTCGGCAAAAATAGACAGCGAAGGCAACTTCAAAATTACCGGCGACGTGAGCCACCCCACTTTCTTTTTACTGCGATTGAACAATCAGCGCATCGTTACCCTGCTTGTCGATTCGGCCGAACAGGTAACATTCTCAGCCGACTACCTTAACTATTCGCGCGACTATCTGATTGAAGGCTCTCCGGGATCGCTCCAGGTAAAGATGCTGAACAATCAATTGTCAAAAACCAATACGAAAATTGACTCACTCCGTTCATTAATTTCATTAAGCATAAATGAAAGTGCTTATGAAGAAGAAAGACAAAACTGGATAAGTGAAATCGACGAGATATACGAACAGCAAGAGGAATTCTCAATTAAATTTGTAGAAGAAAACCCGTTTTCAATGGCCTCGGTGCTGGCCATTTACCAACGTTTTAACGATGGCGAATATATAATACAGGACTTACAAACCCTTAAAATGGTATCTTCGGCTCTTCACTC
>SKHV01000377.1 GCA_007116765.1 Prolixibacteraceae bacterium
GGATATAGATTACTGCGTTATTGTTATTATCATCCATTTATTTATTTTTTTTGACCCTGTATTGTGTTGTATTTGTTATTGGTAATTCAATATTGATGAGGCTGTCTAAAAAGTTATTAAACTCGATCTTTTTTCATTGTGCTACTTTGTGCGTACTTTGTTTTCCTTTGTGTTTTAATATTTTAAACTTTACCACAAAGTTCTCAAAGGTTATCACAAAGACACACAAAGGACTTTTTAGACAGCCTCTAGAATATCCAATATAGAATATCCAAAGAACGCTTACTACTTATCTGGCTGTTATCCCTTTAGGGGTCCCGATACATATCGGGAGGGGGTCACATCCTATACACCCCGGTTTTTACCGGTTCAAACTTTTTATTGAGCGAAACCGAAATGCACATTGCCAACATTTTTCGTGTATCAACGGGGTCGATAATGCCATCGTCCCACAAACGCGAGGTGCTGTAATAAGCTGAACTTTCGTCTTCAAACTGCTGTATCAGACTTTTGCCATCGGTTTTGCTTTTGATGGATTGAAGCACGCCGGCTGCTTGCTCGCCGCCCATTACGCCTATTTTGGCGTTGGGCCACATAAACAGAAAGTTGGGGTCGAAGGCACGCCCTGCCATGGCATAGTTACCGGCGCCGTATGAACCGCCAAAAACAACCGTAAACTTTGGTACAGTTGCCGTTGCCACCGCATGGATCAGTTTCGCCCCGGCTCGGGCAATGCCCTCGTGTTCGTATTTTTTCCCGACAATGAAGCCGGTTATGTTTTGTAAAAAAACGATAGGAATGCGTCTGAAGTTGCACAATTCGATAAAATGAGCAGCTTTAAGCGAAGCTTCGGTAGTTAGGAAACCCTTGTTGGCAATTATTCCAACTGGGAAACCTTCTATGTGCGCAAAGCCGGTAACAATTGTAATCCCGTAACGCTCTTTGAACTCGTTGAAACGACTTCCATCCACCAATCGGGCAATTATTTCGTAAGTATCGCTTGGTTTTTTCAAATCGACCGGAGCCAAAGCATAAAGCTCATCAAGAGGATATATAGGCTCCTGTGCTTCCTTAATTTCAAGTTTTTGTCGCTCAACAGGCTGTAATGTTTCAATAATATCGCGGCATTTGCGAATGGCCTCCACCTCGTTTTCAGCCAGATGGTCGGCCACGCCCGATATGGAAGTATGCACCATACCACCGCCCAAATCTTCGGCAGTAACATCTTCGCCGGTGGCAGCTTTCACCAGTGGTGGCCCGCCTATGAAAATGGTGCCCTGGTTTTTCACAATGATGGTCTCGTCGCTCATGGCGGGAATGTAAGCACCGCCGGCAGTACACGATCCCAACACCACCGATATTTGCGGTATGCCATTGGCCGACATGAGTGCCTGGTTATTAAAAATGCGCCCAAAATTGAAACGATCGGCAAAAATATTGGCTTGTTCGGGTAGGAATATTCCGCCCGAATCGACCAAATACACGCAAGGCAAATTGTTTTGCATGGCTATTTCCTGCGCCCGCAGGTGCTTTTTGACCGTTTCTTTCACATAAGTACCACCTTTCACGGTGGCATCGTTGGCTACAATCATCACCTCGCGATTATGAATTACACCAATGCCGGTAAGAATTCCGGCCGACGGGAACTCATCGTAGTACTGACCGTTTGCAGCCAGGGGCGAAAGTTCAAGAAAAGAAGTTCCGGCATCTACCAGCAAGTCGATGCGCTTACGCACCGTAAAGCGGCCACGCTCTTTGTGTTTAATGGTAGCCTGATGGCTTTCCCGGTTAAAAACCGCTTCGCTCTTTAAGCTGAAATCAGTCATTAAGTTACTGTACAAGTGAAACTTTGACTTATATCCGGGGTCATTACTGTCGATATTTGTTTTAATTTGTTTCAATTTGAAAATGCATTATATAAACAAAACTGACAATAAAAGACTTTTAAGGGTGATTTTGTTCACGAAAAGCCTACTGTAAATATTTTTTTTGAGTATATGCGTTTTTACAGCAACCCTGATAATGGTTGAATAATATTAATTGACAATTGCAAATCCATTGCTTATTTGAATTACCTGGGGCGGATATATAATCCCGTTAGGGGTTCAATGTGGGTAGAGAAAGAGAACCCGATTAACCCTGAGTCCCGCAGGGACGGGATAATAACGCGGACAAATATTGCACCTACGGCGCAAAGGGAATGGTTGGGTGGCCAATTTCTACCCACATATTATGCCTACGGCATAGTTGGTCGCAGTTGCCCTCCTTCGCTGTCGCTACGGGCTATGCAATTGCACGGCAGCAGGATAATAGGATTGTAAATTAATTATTAAAAAGGTTCGGATTTCAATCGAAGACGAACGAAAGTGAAGTTCCGAATTTCGGAATCACCCTTAGGTAAATTAGCTACGCTGAATTCGTTTCGAACTAGCTGAAAATTACCAAAAGCAAGAATATAATCCCGTTAGGGATTCAATGTGGGTAGAGAAAGTGAACCCGATTAACCCTGAGTCCCGTAGGGACGGGATAATAACACAGACAAATTTTGCACCTACGGCGCAAAGGGAATGGCTGGCTTGCCAATTTCTACCCACATGTTATGTCTACGGTATAGTTGGTCGCAAGAATTTATACTTTTGTTGTTTTAGTTTTTATCTCCTTAATCAAATTATATATGCATCGCTCCTAACAGATCTTTTGAAAGCAATAAATAATTAAAATAAACCCAAAATATTATTCGATGACTTATCCGAATTGTCACAATAGACACTGCAATACATGGCAGGTAATAAATATGCAAGTTCCACCGAACGTTACCGAACCAACAATTTCGAGAATCTGCAAAAAGAGTTGAAGAAACATCATCCGTTAGAATAAAAAAAAATCATTGAAGTAAACTTAAAATTGTGTAAATTTGTACCTTATTGGTACACGTCAAATTTTAAAGTTATGTTGGTAATTAGTAGTAGAGAGTTTAGGCAAAATCAAAAGTCATACTTCGAACGAGTAGATAAAGGGGAGCAAGTAATTGTTCAAAGAGGAAAAGATAAGGCTTATGCCTTAACTCCAATTAATGACGATGATGTTTATTTTAATGCTGAAATGATTGAGAAAATAAAACTCAGCATGGAACAGGCGAAAAACGGTGAAGTAAAAAGGATCACAAGCTCTGAAGAAATAAACGATCTACTTGGATTATGAGCTATATCCTGGAATTTACTGAAGTTGCTTTAGCTGATATTGAAAAACACAAGAAAGCAGGAGATAAAGCTGTGCTTCGAAAGATTGCCAGGCTTCTTGACGAAATTAAAGAAAACCCGGTTCAGGGAACAGGTCAGGTTGAATTGTTGAAATATGGGCTTGCAGGAAAACACTCTCGAAGGATTAATCAAAAGCACCGACTTGTTTACTCTGTTGAAGAAGAGATTATAACCGTTCATGTTCTTAGCCTTTGGGGACATTACGGAGATAAGTGAAAATAACCACACATCTATCCCCCCAATGGCGCGAGTTTGTAACTCGTGCCAACATTTGCAAGGCTTGTCAATCACGAAGAAGATTATCCTTATAGCCAATTTCTACCCACATATTATGCCTACGGCATAGTTGGTCGCAGCTGCCCTCCTTCACTATCGTTACGGGCTATGCAATCGAGCGGCAGCAGGGCAATAGGATTGCAAATCCATTGTTAAAGAGGTTCGGATTGCAATCGAAGACGAACGAAAGTGAAGTTCCGAATTTTGGAA
>SKHV01000270.1 GCA_007116765.1 Prolixibacteraceae bacterium
AACGAGGAAAACAAAAATCTGCAGACCGATAAAAAGGCCGGTTGATTTTACTTTTGACTGGCTTATATTGAAAAGAAGTAGAGGAAAGAAAATTTGGAGGACATAAATAATTGAAAAGTTTGTACCCAAAAATTTCAGTGCTGTTTTTGGTTTCAGTCTGGGGTCGAAAAATAGCCCTATGTGCCAGGCAAAAAGTAGTACAATAGGTAAACAGTATTCAATAGCAATGCGCGAAGTGCGGTCGGGGTATTGAAACAAAATCATGGTTTTGTTTTGTTCTTTTATGTATTGCGAACTTGCACTCTCCATGCCCGAAAAACGGGTGGTAATATTATCGATGCCAACGGCAAGTATTTCGCCATAAACCCTGTCGCCACCGTTATACCACAACAAATAAAGAAGTATGCTCGATACAATGAAAATAGAATTACGCAGGTATTTTTTCATTCTGTTTTGCAATTATTTTGTTTGCTAGCTCCCATAAGCCCCAAATTATAATAACCAAAAGAATATTCCACACATAATCGTGCATTAAATCGAATATCTGAGGATATTTACGGCCAATGATACCCAGGCCCACAATGCGTAAACTGTTAATTGCCGATAAGGAGGCAAAAATAATTCCTCCGCCAATGAATTTGTGTTTTAATTTCCAAGGTGAAAAAACCGTGAGCGCCAATATGGCCAGATAGGCATGATAAGCTGAACACTCCAGCTCAATTATCATGGGAAAATTATTTATTGAAACCGAAATGTAGTTGACTTCAATGGTTGTAATAGTGCCTACGCCTTCGCCAATAATGCGTGCCGGTATAAAAAACAATTTGCTTATCCAGATACTCAAATGGGTGGTATAATGTACAAAGGCCATGGAGAACCATTGGTGGTTGGTGTAGTCCCAGGCCACAATCACAACAAGCAATATCCATAAAGTGAATGATTTACCCAGAGGCAGAAGCTCTTTAAAAAGCTCTTTGCGTTTTTGGCTTTTGACTTCCTTGTCGCTGAGTTTCTTTTTTCTTTTGCTAACCATTATAAATCGTTGGATATTACATAAGAGAGGCGTGTTTATTCGACACGCTGTATTTTTGCACCTACCTGATTCAAACGCTGGCTGATGTTCTCATAACCGCGATCAATTTGTTCAATATTATGTATTTTGCTGGTTCCTTTGGCCGACATGGCAGCAATGAGCAAGGCTACACCTGCTCTGATGTCGGGCGATACCATGGTGGTTGCCTTCAGTTGGTGTTGGTGGTTTTGCCCGATAACCGTGGCGCGGTGAGGGTCACACAAAATTATTTGAGCCCCCATGTCAATGAGTTTATCTACAAAGAATAAACGGCTTTCGAACATTTTCTGATGAATGAGTACACTGCCTTTGGCCTGGGTTGCTATAACCAAAAAAACGCTGAGCAGGTCGGGGGTAAGCCCGGGCCAGGGGGCATCGGCAATGGTCATTATTGAGCCATCGATAAAACTTTCAATTTCGTACGATTCCTGTGTGGGGATGAAAATGCTGTTGGAATTGACATCCATTTTGATGCCCAGGCGTTTAAATTGGTCAGGTATAATGCCCAGCTCATCAATGTTGACTCCCTGTATGGTGAGTTCCGATTGGGTCATGGCGGCCAATCCAATAAAACTTCCAATTTCAATCATGTCGGGGGCTATGGTGTGCTCGCATCCGTTCATTTGGGTGGTGCCCTTTATTGTGAGCAGGTTTGAGCCTATGCCGGTAATTATAGCGCCCATGCTCACCAGCATTTTGCAAAGTTGCTGAATATAAGGTTCACAGGCAGCATTATAAATGGTTGTAGTGCCTTTTGCCATAGTGGCTGCCATTATTATATTGGCAGTTCCGGTTACCGAGGCCTCGTCTAAAAGCATGTAGCTGCCTTTTAAAGTTTTGGCGGCAATTTCAAATACTTTTTCGTTTGAATTGTAATTGAATTCTGCGCCAAGCTTTTGGAAACCGATAAAGTGTGTGTCGAGGCGGCGGCGACCAATTTTATCGCCTCCGGGTTTAGGTATGAAACCATACCCGAAGCGGGCAAGCATAGGTCCGAGTATCATTACCGAGCCCCTCAAACTTGATGACAGGCGCAGGTATTCTTCTGTCTTCATTTTATTGGGGTCGACTTTTGTCGCACAAAAGCGATAAGTGCCTTTTTCGATGCGTTCGGTTTCAACACCCAAGGTATTTATGGTGTCAATTAGGTGAAGTACATCACTAATTTCAGGAATGTTTTTTACAACAACCGGATCTTCGGTTAATAGTACGGCACAAATAATTTGCAGGGCTTCATTTTTAGCACCTTGCGGTTTTATTTCACCTTTTAGCTTTTGCCCTCCCTCAATAATGAATGTTGACATGTGTTGGTTTGTAGTTTGCTAGTGAATAAATTGCTTATCTTTTTTTGTAGCCGCCCTGACGTTTTCCACCTCCGGTTTGTGGCTTCTTTTTTGGTTTCTGAATAAGGTCTTTTGTGTCTTTAAGCTGAAAATCAACAGGCACATCAATTCTACCTTTCGATAGTTCTGCAAAATCGTCCATTACCTTTTTGTCGTCAACGGTTTCCTTATTCCACGTAAGATAGCATTTCTTCATGTGGTCGGCCAGCATTTGAATAAGTAAGTCTTTGTCGGGGCCTTCTTCGTATTCCGATGCTTTTTTTATCATCATTTCAACTACTCGCCCATAGTGTCGGTACTTTATTCTACCCGGTTTGTAGGGAATTTGGTTGGGTTTTTCAGTAAGAAGTTCCACTTTGGGTATTTCGTATGGAAAGTCGATATCGAGTTTGAAGTCGGCCATAATAGCTAGGTGATCCCATAGTTTGTGCCTGAAATCTTCAATGTCGCGCAGGTAGGTATATAGGTTGCCCATTACGTCGATAATAGCTTGAGCGGCAATTTGCCTCTCGTTGCGGTCTTCAATGGTTAAAATATGGTCAACCATATTTTGGATATTCCTGCCGTATTCGGGCATTATCAGTTTTTTTCGATTTGAATTGTAATCCATCTAATATTCTGTTTCGTGAAGTATGTTTTATTCTTGTATGCTTTTGAGAAAGAGGAACACCTGAAATTTCTGTTTGGTATGGCACAAATTTAGTCAAAGAAATTAAAAGTATAACAAATTTAGAGTGAAATAGCTTATTATACAACTTTTAAGCGTGCAAACTTGAGCAAAAGTTGCTTTCGTCCAGCGGTTGAAAACAGCACAATAGCCTTAGCGTTCGATTCATCGCCTTCGATACTCATAACCGTTCCTTTGCCAAAACGTTGGTGTTCTACTTCCACACCGGGTTTTATAAGCGAAGGATCCGATTGCTGAAATCCCTGGCTCGATTGTGCTTGTCTTATGTTGGTGAGCCTTCCGTTGAGTTGTGGTAAATTAGGGGTTTTGGTGCGTTGTGGAGGTACCTTGGCAAATTTGCCGGTGCTGGGGTTGTAGTGTGGTTTTGCTTCATTTTCGGGATAGCTTTTTGACTGACTTTGCTTGATGAAAGAAGGCATTTCGTCGTGAGGCAATATGAGATACTGACTGTCAATTTCTTCGATAAAACGGCTGGGTTCGCAAAAGTTTAGCTGTCCCCATTTGTAGCGTTGTCGGGCATACGATATCCACGCTGTTTTCATAGCACGGGTAAGTGCCACGTAAAATAAGCGGCGTTCTTCTTCAAGTTCTTCCTGGCTCATAAATCCCGAGAAACTCGAAGGAAAAAGTTTGTCTTC
>SKHV01000208.1 GCA_007116765.1 Prolixibacteraceae bacterium
AACGAACTGGGAACGGGTACCCTTCTCAACAATACGGCCAACGATGGTCGTCCATTTCTGATTTCGGCCTACCATGTGTTCAAATCGAGTGCCAATAATGCCGAAATTGCCGTTTTCGATTTTAACTATGAGAGCCCTTTTTGTACTGGGATTGATGGTTACGATCTACAGACTGTAAGCGGTTCGGAGTTCAGGGCAGCCTTCGACAGTCTCGATTTTATGCTGGTTGAACTGAGTGAATTGCCACCACCAAGCTACAGGCCTTACTTTGCAGGTTGGGACGCCTCAGGCATACAGCCGCATAACTCATATACCATACATCACCCCAACGGCGACACAAAAAAAATCAGCCACGATGCCGACCGTACCGATTCGATGACCTTTGCACGCCGGTATCTGCCATTTGGGCATTGGAGGGTACATAATTGGGAGATTGGCACCACCGAGGCCGGTTCGTCGGGGGCTGTGCTTATCAATAACGACAAACGGGTTACAGGTATTTTGACAGGAGGGACTGCATCTTGTACAAGTCTTTCGTATGATGCATTTTCGAGGTTTGACAAAATGTGGGACTACAGGCAGGACAGTACTAAGCAATTGAAACATTGGCTGAATCCTGATTCTGAAAATATTTATACTGTAGACGGATTAGACTTGTTTTTTGAACGTGAAATGGCATGCAATGTAATTAGCAACTTCACTATTGACGATAAATTGGCCTTAGTTTCCGACTATAACGATACAAAACAGATTAATGAAGTAGCTGAACGTTTTGATCAATACGAAAATACATTATTGACAGGTGTATCTATAGGCATTAAAAGTTTCCTTGCTCAATCAATATCACGTGAATTTTCAATTCGAATATACGAAGGTGAAAACATTCCGACTGTTCCTGTCAAACTGTTTCGTTTTTCGATGAATAATTTAAATGCCAATGCAATGAACTATTTCAATTTTGGTGATGGGGTAGTCGTAAATGGAAATTTCTTTATTGGATTGAGAGTCGAAGATGAACAAGATGAAATCGAATTATTTCAAACTGCTATTCCTAGTTATAGTTTGAAAAATACAATGTTGATAAATCATGATGGTATCTGGACTGAAGCAGATCAAAATAATGCTGGAAAATTTGGTTCTTCGCTTTTGATGCAACTTACTGTTTGCGGGGGAGAGCAAATAACTGATGTTGATTCAATTGATAAGAAAAGTGAATTGGTAAAAGTGTTTCCAAACCCTGTGAATACCTTTGCAGTTGTTGAATTTGTTGACCCTGAAAGAAATATTATTACACTGCGCAACAGCTTAGGACAAGTACTTTTTAAGTCGGTTTACACTAATACTCGCTATGCTCAGATAGATATGTCGGGTAATGTACCGGGCATTTACATCATCACTGTGCTAAATAAAAATAAGCGAGAAACAATTAAATTGTTAAAGAATAATTTGTAGCCTTTGATTACTTAGCTGTTCCTTTTTAATTGGTAAACCCTTACGTAATCTACTTTCATGGTTTGAGGGAAAATTGAATCGTCAACGCCATGAACTCCTCCCCAATTTCCTCCAACAGCTACATTTAAAAGCAAATGAAAACGTTTATCGAAAGGCCATTCTTCACTGCCTTTTCCTGAGTTAGAGAATGTAAATACTTTTTGCTTATTAATAAAGAAATCGATTTTTTCAGGATACCATTCAATGGAGTATATTTGAAATTCTTCTTCACAGTTAGGTGTCCACGTTGCGCTACCCACCTGAGTGCCTTTAGTATGGTTGAATGCAGCTGTATGTACAGTAGTATATATTGAATCAGGTTCGTAACCCACATATTCCATTATGTCGATTTCTCCGCTTTTGGGCCAGCCGCCATACTCCCAGTCGGTAGGTAGCATCCAAATAGCCGGCCAAATTCCACGGCCACCGGGAACAATGGCTCTGACTTCAATTTTTCCATACTGCCAGTCTCCTTTTTCCTTGGTGGTTAAGCGTGCCGAAGTATAGCTAAAATCGCCAATTCTTTCTTTTAATGCGTTTATATTTAGGTGCTCTCCATTTACAAATGCATTCTGAGGATTTCGTGCAGTATAAAACTGTAGTTCGTTGTTTCCCCAGCCATATGAATTGCCTATTGTGTCGTAGTTCCACTTTGTGTCGTCGGGCAAGCCCACATAGTCAAATTCGTCGTACCATACTAATTCCCATTTATTTTTTGTATTACAGCTACCAAATAAAATTAGAGCAGATACGACACATGCAATTTGTATTAAGTTTTTCATGCTAATTTGTCTTAATAAAGTTGAATGTGCAGGTATTGCATTACGCAACACCTGCTCATCAACCTAACTTAACTCAATAAACCTATTAAACTATAAACTATAAACTATGACTTTGTTTGATTAATTATTCACTAATTTCAAACTCGGCCATTAAACCGGTTTCCGCATGCTCGGCAATCCAAACGTTGAATTTACCGGGTTCTACGATGTATGTTCCGTCTGGTTTGTAAAAGCCTAAATCGCTTTTGTCAAGAGTGAAATTTACTTGTTTAGATTCTCCTGGCTGGAGCTCAATTTTTTGATAGTTTTTAAGTTCACGTACTGGCCTTACGTACGATGCACTTAAATCGCGAATGTATAACTGTACTATCTCATTTGCAGTGTATTCTCCTGTATTTTTAATGGTAGCTGTAACCGTAAGTGTTTCGCTAACTTGAATTTGATTGTCTGATATTTCAATGTTAGAATATTCAAAGCTACTGTACGACAAGCCATATCCAAATGGGTAGAGCGGAGTAAATCCATAGTCGAGTGAGTGATTTGTATTGCCCAGAGAATGCTGAACTGCTTGTACAGGAATGTCGTCGATGTGTACCCAGTTATCGGCCGTTGCCGGACGCCCCGACATGTTGTGGGCGTAGTAAATGGGTATTTGGCCTTCGCCCTTAGGAAACGTTACCGGTAATTTGCCTGAGGGCACTGAGTTTCCGAAAATGAGGTTTGCCAATGCAGGGCCTGCCATAGTTCCGGGATGCCAGGCATACAGAATTGCATCGGCTAAGTGTTGTGTTTGCAAGAGTCCGGTTGGACGACCTGCCATAACCACCATTATAACCGGTTTGCCTTTTGATGCGGCCAATACCAGCAGTTCTTCCTGTTTGCCGGGCAATTTAAGTTCGGCCAAAGTCTTTGCTTCGCCCGAAAGTATTGATTCTTCACCTACAATGGCCACAACCACATCCGATTGTGCAATGGCGCGCGAAACATCGGAAAAACCTGTAGTCGATTGGTCGCGACTGTATTTTAATCCTTCAGCAAAGTGTGTATTGTTACTTCCGTTGAATTCAATGAACGCATCGAGTACGGTTTGTGAGTCGTTTTCATCGCCATCGAAAATCCATGTGCCCAACTGTTCGTAAGGCTGGTGGGCAAGGGGGCCAATTAAAGCGACTTTTGTTCCTTTTTTGAGTGGTAATGTGTTTTGTTCATTTTTTAGGAGCACAACGCTCTCCTCGGCAAGTTTTTTGGCTACTTCTAAATGTTGAGGATGCACTAGAAGTGAATCGGCAAGGCTTACATCAACGTAAGGATTTTCAAACAGTCCGAGTTGAAATTTTACATAAAGTATATTGGCCACAGCTTCGTCAATCCACTCCATTTTTACTTTGCCTTCGTCGAGTAGTTGTTTCAAATTGTCAGTGTAAGTGCGGCTTGCCATTTCCATATCTACACCAGCTTCAAGTGCTTGTTGAGCGGCTTGTTTTCCGTCGGCTGAATATCCGTGTACTATCATTTCTTCTATCGAAGCCCAATCGCTTACTATGAAACCGTTGAAACCGTATTCTTTTCTAAGTATTTGGCGAATATTGTGTTTATGTCCAGTAGCAGGTATCCCGTTAATCTCGTTGAATGCAGTCATTACAGTTGCTGCTCCTGCATTTACTGCTTCTCTGAATGGTGGTAAAAATAAGTTGTGCAGGTAATAGTCAGGAATAGGAGTGTTGTTGTAGTCGCGGCCACCTTCGGCTGCTCCGTAGCCTACAAAGTGTTTGGCACAGGCGGCTATAGTTAGCGGGTTGCTTAAATCATCACCTTGAAAACCATGAATCATGGCACGTGCCACCATTGAATTAAGCAGCGGGTCTTCACCGGCGCTTTCGGCAATGCGCCCCCAGCGTGGGTCGCGTGTAACATCAATCATTGGTGCAAAGGTCCAGTTTATTCCCACCGATGCTGCTTCTTTAGCGGCAATGGCGGCTGACTCTCTTACCAGTTCTTCGTTCCACGATGCTGCCATTCCCAGTGGAATGGGAAAAATAGTGCGAAAACCGTGAATTACATCGCGGCCAATTATGAGTGGTATTCCCAGTCTGCTTTCTTCAATTGCAATGCGTTGAAGTTCATTTACATTTTCGGCTCCGGTTACGTTCAATATCGAACCAATTTCATCGTTTCTGATTGCTTCTTTTAGGGCATCGGCCGACTGATAAAAGCCGGGGTCAACCTGTGACATTTGAGCTATTTTTTCTTCAATAGTCATTTGTCTCAAAAGGTTCTGAATTTCGTTTGCATATTGATTGTCGTGAACCGATGCAGCTTTTTCAGCCTTGCAAGCTCCAAAAATGATTGGAACGATTAATAATATTAATGCAAGCTTGAATACCCTTGTCATTGTTGATTGTTTTAAAGATTAAAGTAAGTGGAGCGAAGTATCCACTCCACTTACTTTTGATTATGAAATTAATTCAGTTCAATTATTATTTATGAAATTCAAAATCATCGAAGAAGAAAACTCCTCCACCATCATGTCCTTCAGTTCCAAACTGGATCAGAATTTTATTGTAATCTTCGCGTGAAGCTACATTGCTGAAATCGAAAGTTAACTCAATCCACTTGTCTTTCTCAAGACCAGTTTTAAGAATTTCGGTTTGAGTTTCCCATGCACTACCCCCCAGATCATCATTTTGAAGTTTCACTGCAATTGAGGCTTGTAACAATTTGTTTGCGACCCACTCGCCTGCAACATTGTTTGTTGTTGTATAGTCGTTGTACGATGGGATGAACACTTTCAGTGTAATTTGATTTTGTTCTGAAAGGTCAAATTTGTAGTCATCGGCAACGAAGGCGATATTTGAATAGAATGTACCGGCTTTTTTCTCGTACAGGAATACTTTCGATGAAGTGTTAATTCCTACTGGAGCCGGGTTTTGATAAGAAGGGTTGGTGAAATCGCCCATATCTTCGAAAGCAAATTCCACATCAAAATCGGTATTTTCAAAATCTTCTGATAATGGAGTCGCTTTTAATGGAAGCTCCGGTACTTCTGGTTCGACATTCAATTCTTCAATTACGAACTTCATGTACCATGCATTTCCGGGTTCTACGGCACTGTGAACTCTAATATACATTCTTTCTTCACTAATTTCAAGAATTTTGAATGTTGAAGTACCAGCATAGAAGCCTAAAAAGGCACCATCGGTAAGCGTCAATGTAGAATCGGATGTGTTCAAAGAAAAATTATATTTACTTTTTGGTTGAAACTCTACATCGAAATCGCCTACATCCGGGTTCGGGATTGCGTTGGTGTATCCTTCGGCGGCTAAGCCGGTAACACCTGAGCCATTAGTATATACAAAGCCGTTGTTTTCCCAAATAAGCTCAACGCCTACTTGTTTGAAAGTGTATTTTTGCTCGTAATAAGAAGAGCCGGCTTTCCCATTGGGTCCATCCTGCCACCACGAAGGAGTAAATGCATCAGAAGGTCCAATTCCAAGCGCTCCGGGTGAGTATTGATCGATTACCCATGTTTTCCCGTTTACTGCATCGGGTCCACCGGTTAGGGCAGAATAAAGTGGATGTTCGAGTAGTGAAAGGTCGTCGCTATCGAGCACCAGATTTTTAACGAGAGTTGCAGCACCTCCGGTGGTAGCCAATCTCAACGATACCTCGTATGAACCTTCAAACGGATATTCGGAAACTACTACATCGCCTTTGCCTTTACTTCCGTTGCCAAAATCCCATACCGCTACACCGGGTACTGAAGATGTATTTACAAATTCAATAATATTGGACGAGCCGCCGGTAGCATTCATTGTGAAGCTCAAATCCTCTTCTGAGGGAGCTTTCCCCAGCTCGTAATCAGTCTTGTCTTGTGGTTCACAAGCTGTTATCAGCAATATAGCAAATACTGATAATAATCCTGTTTTAAATATATTTCTCATATCTAATTATTTTGTCTGATTAGTTATAACCTTCGTTTTGTTGTAATTTGAATTCACCTTCGGTTCTGTCAATTTCCGATTGCGGAATTGGAAGGTATTTCTTGTAAGGTTCCCATGTGCGAACCGATGAGTATTCAGGTAAATTTTCGCTTAGCACGCTAGTGTCGCCCCAGCGAACCAAGTCCCAGAAACGCATTCCTTCGCCTACAAATTCGCGGCGACGTTCGAGTTTTATATTCTCGGGTGTAGGTGCTATTGAACCAAGGCCTGCACGGTTGCGTACCTCGTCAAGACAAGCTTGTGCACTTAAACCTTCAATAGGAGCAACTCCATGCATGGCCATTAGTTCGGCTGCATTAAGAAGTGCTTCGGCATAGCGGAAAATGCGTACGTTGTTCTCGTAGTTGAGGTCTTGTGTGTAAGGAGCCTCATTGTAGTCGGTGCGGGCAGCATACTTGGCCATAAAGTAACCGGTGTTTTGGAAACGGGCTACATAAGTTCCTTCTTCAAAATAGTTGATTGAGTAAGGAAGGCGTATGTCACCTTCTTCAAATATTTGAACGGTTTGCTCACGCACGGGACCAAAACCCCATCCGCCTTTAAATTCATCACTACCACTTAAAAGATCAGCTCCGTTTAAGTCGTTAGGAGAAATGAAGGTAGGCAGGTTCGTACCATAGCCGGTCCATGCTGCACCCCAGTCGCGTCCTTCGGGCAGGTGGTTGGCTTCGAAAATAGATTCTTCGCTGAATTCTCCGTCGCGGGTCCAGATGTAGTCGAAATCAACAAGGCGGAATTGATTGCTGTTGATAATTTTAGCCATATCGCTTAATACCTCAGCGTATTTTGACTGATCGTTTTGGTACATTACCACGCGGGCTTTAAGCATCATTGCAGCAGCTTTAGTTGCACGTCCGTCGTTTTGCGGAGTAGTTTTCATCGGCAGCTTATCGCCTTCGATAGCAAATTCGAGATCGCTTATGATTTCGGCATAAACTGCATCGGCAGTATATTGCTCGGCCATATAGGGCGCTTCAAGGTCTGCGGTGAAATAGGGTATATTTCCCCAGAATTTCCAGAGCAAGTGAGTGTAATAAGCTCTCAGAAAGTGTGCTTCGGCTGAATATTGAGCTACTTTTTCCTCGCTGACACCAATTGCGTTTTCGCAAGCAAGAATGGCATTGTTACAACGGCTAATGCCGCTATAGTATATGTTCCATAAGCCCGCCGGTAGTTCCTCGGGCGTAGCATCGAGTTGCGAAAGACGGTAAAGCTGTCCCTGGTCGCCGGCATCACCACCACCTTTGAAAATATCATCTGATCGTAAGTCAGACATTAAGAGTATACTGTTGAAGTTGTAGTCGGCATAACTGTCGAACAGTAAAATTTGATAACATGAACCCAGGTTTGCCAAAATAGCACCTTCGGTTGCTTCTCCTCCTGCTTCTTGTGAAGCGGTAGGGTAAATGGTCAGAAAGTCGTCGCTACACGATGATGCAATGACTAATGTAGCGATTAACAATACTTTGATATACTTATTCATAATTAATTCAATTTAAAATTTGTTAGAAAGTAATGTTCGCTCCAACTGAAATTGTACGGGCTTGAGGATAAATACCTCTGTCGATACCTATCGTTGTATAGCCACCCGATGCAATTTCGGGGTCAAAGCCGTCGTATTTTGTAAATGTGAGCAGATTTTCGGCTGATACAAATACACGTAAACGTTTCACCATGTCGGGACGTAAAACACTTTCAGGAAGGGTGTATCCTAACTGAATGTTTTTCAAGCGCAGGTACGAACCGTCTTTGATGTAAAGGTCAGATGAACGCCAGTTGCGGTTGGGGTTTTCGTTGGTTACGCGAGGAATATGATCGGATGTTCCTTCGCCAATCCAGCGACTAAGTGCCCATGATGGACGGTTCATTGCGGGTATATCTCCACGTTGTGAAAAGTCGAAAATATCGTTTCCGTAACTTCCCTGGAAGAAAATGTTAAGGTCGAAGTTTTTCCATTCGCCACCCATAGTGAAACCAAAGGTCCAGTCGGGCATACCTTTTCCGATTTTTGTTTTGTCGGCATCGGTAATTCTTCCGTCGGGAATTTCATTTCCGTTTTCATCAACTGCTCCTGCTAAATCTACAAAGCGAACATCGCCGGGTTGTGCATTTTGGCCGTATTGTGAATTATATGCATTGGCTTCTTCCTGGTTTTGAAGAATCCCATCGGTTTTGAAACCGTAGAAATATGGGAAAACCATGCCGTTCATACCTTTTACGTAGCTGCCAACGCCCGATGCTCCAGCATCTTCGTAAATGGCTTCGCCCGATTCATTCCCTAAATTGATAAGCACGTTTTGCATATAAGTAGCGTTACCCGAAATGTAGTAACTTAAGTCGCCTGAACTGCCTTTATACGAAAGTTCAAATTCAAAACCACTGTTTTCCATATCACCGGCATTAGCTAAAGGAGCACCTTTACCTACATAGGCAGGAATTGGTTGAGCCATTAACATTCCAATGGTTTCTTTTTTGAAATAGTCGAAAGTAAAAGTAAGTGAATTGTTAAAGAACCCTGCATCGAAACCTATGTCGATTTGTGCTGATTCTTCCCATTTCAGGTTAGGATTTGAGATGCGTGAAGGACTGCTTCCGTATTGCATGGTAGAGTAATCGCCGGAACCAAAATAATAGTTCTGATTTCCGTCCATTAAACTGGTATATCCGAATAATGCAATTCGGTGGTTACCGTTTTTACCCCAGCTTGCGCGTAGTTTCAAATAGTCGAACCAGTCGGGGCTGGCATCCATAAAGTCTTCGTTATGCACGTTCCATCCAACTGAAACTGATGGGAATACGGCCCATTTATTATTAGGTCCAAAGCTTGAAGCACCATCGCGGCGTACAGTTGCCTGAATCATATATTTTTCATCGTAGTTATAATCAACCCGTCCAAAATATGAAGCCAGTGTTTGAGAAGAGAAACCACCTGTTCCACCCGATACCCTTTCGTCGGCACGGTCGGCAATTGCGTAATCAATTACGGCTTTGTCGGGGTTGTATTCGAGCAGGTCATAATCGTCGCCGCTTAAATGACGGTAAGTGTATTCTTCGGCCGATTGACCGAGAAGTACATTAAAGTTATGTAAGTTGTCAATTGATTTGTTGTAAGTCAAAATGTTTTCCAACTGCCAGGTATAACCTCTGTTCATGCTTGAAAAAACATGGCTGCGGGTAAGATATTTACCTTGAGTAGCTAAAAAGTGAGGAAATTCATAACCGTCGTTACCCCAAAAAGCTAAATCTACACCATAGCTTGATTTGAATTTTAAGCCTTCCACAATTTCGAGCTCTGCCCAAAAAGAAGAAACAAATTTGTCGGCATTACCCTGGTTGTGTGTGGGTGCATGAAGCATACCTACCGGGTTTGCAATTTCCTGAAAGCCCGGAGGAGGTATTGAGAATACTCTTCCTTCGTTGTCGGTTACTGCTGTTGGATACCTATTAAGTACATCGTCCGGGTCTTCGGCATAAACCGGTACAATTGGGTTAAAAGTAAGTGCACTACCCAGTACTGAACCATATTCCGAGTTGGTTTCAATTCCGGTTGAAAGTGTACGTGAATAACCTGCATTTACACCAACCTGTAATTTGCTGAAAAGCATTCTGTCAATGTCGAACAGATTGTAAGTGTTGTTTAGCCTAAGGCTGTAGCGTTCAAAATTAGATTTGCCGTAGTCGCCTCCAACAATACCTTCCTGGTTATAATAACCAAACGATAAAAAGTAAGTGCTTTTTTCGCTGCCTCCGTCGATGCTAACCTGATGATTTGTCACCGGTGCATTGAAATTGAAGGTCTCGTTTTGCCAGTCGGTACCCATGCCTGCATTGGCAATTTGCTCCTGAGAATATCTTGGCGAATTACCATCGTTGTGCAGTGCTTCGTTCATGATAGTCATGTACTCGGTAGCATTAAGCACTGAACGTTTTTTCCACGGATTTTGCCAGCCATGGGTGTAGTTGTAACTTACGTTGGCTGCACCGCGAGTACCACTTTTGGTTGTTACAAGTATTACACCATTGGCTGCACGTGCACCGTAAACTGCAGCAGAAGCCGCATCTTTTAAAATTTCGACCGATTCAATGTCGGTAGGATTCAGGTAATTGATACCTCCACCCACGGCCATTCCATCGACAATGTAGAGAGGCTCACTGTTGTTGACTGTACCAATACCCCTGATTCGTACTTTGGAATCGGAGCCCGGTTGTCCGGAGCTTTGTGTTATTTGTACTCCCGATACACGGCCTTTTAGCACGTCTTCCACCCTCGAGGGTCTTGATTGTTCTAGGTCTTCGGAGCTCACGCTGCTTATTGCTGCAGTTACTACGCTTTTGCGCTGAACACCGTAGCCAACCACTATTACTTCATCGAGGCCAGTGAGTTCTTCACTCAGAAAAACATCAATGTTGTTACTGGTCACTACTCTTTCAACTCTTTTCATTCCAATGAATGAGAAGACCAAAGTGGAACCTCTTTCTACACTTATAGAGAATATTCCATCCTGATTTGTAACTGTACCATGAGTAGTACCTTTTTCTGTGACGCTTACTCCCGGCATGGGAGTTCCATCAGATTCGAAAGTTACCGTACCACTGACTGTAACTTCTTGTGCAGGCAATATGCTTACCCACATTAATAAAAGCAAAATTCCTATAATTCTTTTCATAGTTAAAAATGATTTGGAAATTTTAGTAAAAACTGTAGGGCAAACTTATGACAATGTTTGTGCAAATGACAATTATTGCACACATAAAAAGCTCATTGTGTTTTTATAAAACCTCATCAAAAGCTCATCGAAAATTTTACAATATGCAGTAAAAAAGGACTATAGGAATATGTGATAGTCATTTGGACTAAATTATTGCACTCATAATGATGCATGGGAGGTGTAAAATTTGATTATGTTGTTTGGATTAGTTTGTCTAATTCAAATATTGACATATTACTACCTCGTAATTATCAATATACAAAAGGTAGAAGGTTTAATTAAAGCTAAATATTCATAATATAATCGACTAAATTATGTCCTTGTTCCAGATTTAATTTTTTTCTAAGTTTGGAGCGGTTATTTTCTACCGCCCGAGGAGTAACATTCATTAAAGTGGCGATCTCCTTCGACGACATATTCATGCGTAAATAGGCCGCAAGTTTAAGTTCACGCGGTGAGAGTTTGTTGTGGCTTTCGTTTAGCCGCTTTAGAAAAGCTTCGTGAACTTGCACTAAATGAGTTTCAAATACTTTCCAGTGCGATTCATTATGAATGTCTTTTTCGATGCTGCTAACTATAGAAGTAATTCTTTTATCGATTGTGGTTTGTGGATTATCCTTTTTAATCTTTAGTAGTTCTGTTTTAATTTTCTTTAGAAAATCGTTTTTATGGATAATATGCATTGTTGAATTTGCAAGTTCTTTTTCTTTGTAAAGCATGTCATTGCGTAATTTTTCGTTGCGTAAGCGAATCATTTCTTTTTCGTTTACCAATGCTTCGTGTTTTAGTTTTTCTTCTCTTTCTTTGAAATTATCTTTTTGACGCTTTTTTTCTTTTAGTGCTGCATTTCTTACCAGATTGGAGGTAATAAACCAAAAAAGTATCATTGTAAATAAGGCAAGAGTAATGTAAATGGTATTTGCCAGAGTTGAGCGGTGCCAGGGTGGCGCAACGCTGAATTTGAATGAGGCAGGTAACGATTCAACTCCATATATATTGCGGGCTTTTACTTTAAAGGTATAATCACCTTCGGGTAAATAAGTGAATTGTCTTTTCGACGTCTCGCTCCAGGGTTGCCAGTTGTTTTCATAGCCTTCGACCCAGGTTGTATACTTGAGGTTTCCGTTTCCAAACCATGTAGCGGAGTAACTCACATCGAAATTGTTGTGTTGATACGGATATTTGGGAATGATTTTCTGTGTAGATGCCGGGGTGAGACTATTTGTATAAAAGTTTGTGTAAGAATCATTTTGGTTTTTAAATGGGCGAATATGTATTTCGAATGGTTGATAGTAATTTATATCGCTGGAAATTGAATACTGGCCGAATCCGTCTTCTACGCCAAAAAAAGTAGTTTCGCTGTCCCAGAAATATATGGATTCAAAACCGTTTACCAGTTTATTTTTCAAGGCTAAGAGTGGATTTGATATGTGTTTGTAAGTGCCGTCTTCCTGCAAACGAAGTACACCCACACCTTCATTTATAAAAAACCAGATATTTCCTTCGGGGTCTTGTTTTATTTGTGAAGGAAAATGCTCGTAATCGTTAAAATAGAATTCAATTGGATTGTGATTGAAAGTGTCATGGTTTGTACCACTGTAAATTCCGTGGTTTGATACCATCATCAGCTCCTGATTGATTTTAGCAAAGGTGAAATTAGAAATATCGTCGAGGCCAGCAAAATCTGAAAAGCTTTTTAGATTGACAATTTCAGTGTAATCAGAATTAAAATAGAGCTTGAATATTCCTTTTATACCGTGAGCAACCCATAATCCTCCGTCGGTATCCCATTCAATAAATCGTGACGATTCGTCGAATCCTTCAATTTTTGTAATAAATTCCCAGCCTTTAAGTGGTGAATGCTTTAGCAGCGTTAATCCACGGTATGTTCCGGCTATTATAAGATTGTGATTATTAGGTACGGGCTTGAATATCCAGGCGCCATTTATTTCAGGTGGGGTTATTTTTTTAGCCTTGGTTCCATTTATTACAAATATACCATTGTTGTGCCCGCAAAGAAGTGCTTGTTTACGCGGTTCGGCAAATATTGCCCATACCTGCCCATTGGTATTTTCGATTTTCTGAAAATCGGTACGGTTTTTTAAGGGATTACTGAAATTTTCTTTATTGATATAATATAGCCCCTGATTGGTTCCCAAGTAAACATTTTGATTATGTTGTTCCATGCAATACCCGGTGCCAATGTCGTAATAGCCTTGTATAAAACTCACAGCACTGTTGTATTCAATTTTTGATATTCCATTGTCGAGCCCGGTCCAAATGTTTTTTTGCTTGTCGATAAAAATGCCCAATACTGTATTGTTGTTGAGTCCCTGATCCTTTCCGGCAACCATTTTGATGTGACCTGAAGTATCTGCAATAACTACCCCCGATTGTATGCTTCCAAAAATTA
>SKHV01000219.1 GCA_007116765.1 Prolixibacteraceae bacterium
CACATTGAATCCCTAACGGGATTGCGAATTACGAAGTACGAAGTACGAAGTACGAAATTTCACCGCAGACGAAGTTTTTTGCTACTGACTACTGACTAATGACTAATGACTTACTGACTATTGACTAATGACTACTGACTTACATGCCGGGCTTAAAATTTCATCAAAAACTCGTGGAGTTTCTGTTCGCGGCCAAGTTTAAGTTTTTTGCGCAGGCGGTAGCGGGCAATGTCGATGCTGTGTATTTCGCGGTTGGTAAGCGAGGCTATTTCCTTGCTGCTCATGTTCATGCGTAAATAGTAGCAAAGTCGGAGCTCTTCGGAAGTAATTTTGGGAAAAGCCTTGAGCAGGTTGGTGGAAAAACCGGGGTGTACATTTTTGAAATAATACTCGAACTGCTCCCACGAATTATTATTGATGTTTGCCTTTAAGCGGTTGAGCATGCTTCTTAGGGTATTGAACTTATCCTCGTCAATGTCCTTACAAGTTTGATACATTTTATTGATGAAGGCAATAAGCTCGCTAAGCAGCTCGTCGTTTTGGTGGTTTGTTTTGGCCAGCAGGGTAAGCTCCCAGTCTTTTTTGCGCAACGATTCTTTGTAATAATTTGAAAGCATGAGCATGGAACGCACACGAGCCACCAGCTCAACCGTCTCAACGGGTTTGCGAATAAAGTCGATGGCACCGGCCTCAAAAGCTTGTTTCAGGTTATCGATGGAGGTCATTCGTCCCGAAATCATAATCACGGGCACCGATTCCATGTCGGGAATTTGTTTAAGGGCAATTAGGGTTTCAATGCCGTCTTTCACGGGCATTTCCCAGTCGAGAATAATAAGGTTTACCTGCTCGTTGAGTGCCACCTCAATGGCCTGCTTCCCGTTAAAGGCTGCAAACACCTCGTAGTGGTTTTCAAGCAGCACGTCGCTAATAATATCCACTACCGCTGCATCGTCGTCGACTACCAGTATTTTTTCTATTTTTTCCTGCATTGTACCTTATACTTCAAAGTCATTCAAAATTGTTAAATTGTTTCAAAAAGCTGAGAATTTCGGCTTGTACTTCGGGCACACTTCCCGACATAATTTCGCAGCCAATTACATGATTACCGGCATTGGGAAAAGCCACTTTCTTTTTTAAATGGTGAGGCGTGCCTAAGTTCTCGAACATTTTAAGCATTGCCGGCACATCGACCACCTGATCCTGTTCTTCTTCGTTTTTATAGTAGTAGCCCATAAACACGGGTTGTTTTACTTGTTTAAACAGGCTTTTATTCATGCTGGTTTCAATCAGTCCTTGCAGGTAAACCACAGCTTCCCAGCGGTATTTCATGTACCAGTAACGGCTTTCATTTTCCGATTCGGGCTCAAGTACTCTGAATTCTCCTCTACTGCCGCCAAAGTTACGGGCAAATTCAAGTCCCCAGGGCTTTGTGAGAAATACTGCCGACATCTTACTGATGAAAATATTTGGAGATAACAGCACCACGCTTTCAACCAGTTCGGGAAAATCGACAGCCAGCATAAGCGCCAGTGTGCCTCCGGTTGATGTGCCCATCACAATTACTTTTTCGCCCAATGCACGGGCAATTAGCAGTGCCTCTTTGGCCGACTCGTAGAGCAAGTCGGGTTGCATATCGATTAGTGGAGCAGTTGTTTCGAGCCCGTGACTGTGTAAACGACTGAGATACAAATTAGCACCAATTTCCTTGCTTACATGAGTATGTACAGGATGGCCTTCGTACCAGCTGGCACTGAATCCATGCAGGTAAAGTATTGAATATGGGGTGCGTTTTTTTATCGAATCGTTGGCCCACACAATGCGTGCATGATTGTCGGGGCGAATACTTTGCCCGGCTTCCAGTTCTTCAACTACTTGTTCCACATTTTCGTGGGTGACGTACAAGGCAGGCAAGCCGTTGCTCACGGGCTGTATGTCGAGTTTTGGCCCGGCCAGATAAAAAATGGCGATAATGGCAATAAAAATTGAAACTTTTGAAAGTGTCCTCATGTGCAAATTATTCATGTAACGTTTTATAAAACAATGCTCTGAAATTGTTTTATTGTTGTGGTTTAGTTGGTGTGTTATTCATTGAGTTGAATAACCAAATATAAGACAATCTCGTTATTAGCCAAAAAAAAATAGTCATTGGTCACCCCGATGGTCATCGGGTGTCAGTAGTCAGCTGTCAGTAGTCATTAGTCATCCCGATGGTCATCGGGAGTAATTTTCTCATAGTCAACAAAAAAAAAATTAACCACAGAGTGAACAGAGATCGCACAGAGTTGCACTGAGTATTTAAAACTCTGTTTTCTCTGGGGCAATCTCAGTGTTCTCTGCGGTTTAAAGTGTCAATCGTAATTCGCAACTTACCAATAGTGCCCTATTCAATCTCTTTTTGTGTCAATAGGAATTTCGAAAAAGAACGAAGTTACCCAATCGTGTTCTTTTTGCTCAGGTTTACTTTCGACCCAAATACGCCCCTGTATCAGCTCTACTAATTCTTTTACAATACTTAAGCCCAGCCCTGTACCTTGAATAGAACTATTAGACACATTAGCACCTCTGAAAAAACGGTCGAATACTTTGTCAAGTTCCTTTTTTGAAATGCCCATTCCGGTGTCGGATACCTGAAAACGCACTCTTTTATCGAGTAAAGTATAAGTAACAGTAATTGTGCCTTGCGGAGTATATTTGAATGAATTCGAAATGAGGTTAGTCAATATTTGCCTCAATTTTTCATAGTCGGTAGTGAGGTATGCCGATTTTTCTGGAAACGACACCACTAGCGTTACACTTCTTTGCTTGAATTCGGGCAAATTAAACGATTGTTCAATATCGGCAAGCAAATCGGAAGCATTAAATGAGGTAGGCCTGAAAGAAACCAATTTGGTTTGCAGTCTAGAGTATAGCACAATATCGTCGATAATATTTACCAACTGCTCCGAATTACGCACTATAATTTGAGCGTAATTCGTGAGCAAATCTTTACTTTCCTCATCGGGCAGCAAGCTGGCAAAACCCATTATTGAGTTCATCGGTGTGCGTATTTCGTGACTCATATTGGCCAGAAACGACGATTTCAGATTGTCACTCTCTTCGGCCATTTCTTTTGCCTTTATCAGTTCCTTTTCAATCAATACATGTTCTGCATTTTTAATTTCGAGCTGTTCAACAAGCACTTGCAATTTTTGGTTTGTGCTTTTGTATTTGTTACTCTCTTTTCGGACTTGAATACGGAGCACCACAATAAAAATTGCCAAAAGTATAATTAAGGCAGTAACAGCAACAATTGCAAGTTTGTATTTTTTGAAAAGATGGTAATTCTCGTATATGCCAAACCACTCGTCGTAAAGCTTATCGTAACTTCCGTTTGTTTTAAGATGATATAAGCCCATGTTGAGCAGCCAAAGCAGTTCGTCGTTATCCTTGCTCACGGCCATTGCGTAGGGTTGCGGAGCAATTGACGATGAGCTGACATTCAAATTATTCAACTTATACTTATTAATTACATGATGCCCCTGAAAGTTACCTATCAATGCAGCATGATGTTTACCTTCGGCTAGCATTTGAAGTGCCTGCACCATATTCTCAACGGGAATAATTTTATCGGTAATGTCGCTTTCGAGCAAATAATCGTGCATGCGATCTTTATTCTGCACGAGTATTTCTTTTCCTCTTAGTTCTTCAAGGGTTTGGAAACTATTCTCTTTTCGGCTAAAAACACCATGAGTCATTACACTGTGCGGAATTCCGAATTTAATATGTTTAGCCCTCTCGTCCGAGACCATCAGACCCAAAATTACATCAATCTGACCCGTTTCGAGTTCATCACGCACTTTACTCCATGGTTCTAGTTCAAGCTTGTAGTTGATGCCAATTTCTTCGGCCAGAAGCTTGAATAAATGCACATTAAACCCATCGGGTTCTCCATTTTCATTTATGAATTCGAAAGGTGGATAAAAATAATCGCCTTTGACCAAAATGGTATCAGTCAGATTAACAAAATCAGAAAACAGTGCACTTGCGTTTAGAGAAAACACCATTATCATGGTGATGAAAAAATATTTAGGAGCCATAATTGTTTTTGTAAACCAATAAAAAAACACCCTTTTGGTCATTTTTATTTTAGTACGTAAGTTATGAAAAAAATATATATTAAAAAACATGTTTTGTAATCCATTTACATATTTTTGTTTAATTTTAAGGCTCAAAACCTCTAAACCATTATTCATGCAAATAGAAAATAACCCCAGACTGCAACTGGCTTTCGATTTTTTACAATACACCAACCAAAATGTTTTTTTAACCGGGAAAGCAGGAACCGGGAAAACAACTTTTCTAAAAAATTTAAAGAGAGTTTCTCCTAAGCGCATGGTCGTAGTTGCCCCTACAGGCGTAGCTGCCATCAATGCAGGCGGAGTGACTATTCATTCCTTCTTTCAGCTTTCGTTTGGCCCGCAGGTGCTTTTGAACAAAAACAATTCAGCAAGCACCGACGTTGACCCGAATGATTTTACCAAGCGGTTCAGCAAAGTAAAAATCAACATCATTCGCAGTCTTGATTTATTGGTGATTGACGAAATTAGTATGGTGCGTGCCGACATACTCGATGCCATTGACGAAGTGCTGCGACGCTACAAAAACCGCTACAAACCTTTTGGAGGTGTGCAGTTGCTTATGATTGGCGACTTGCAGCAATTGGCTCCGGTAGTAAAGGAGGATGAATGGCAAATACTTCGCACCCATTACGATACGTGCTTCTTCTTTAGCAGTAATGCATTGAAAAAATCGGAATTTATTGGCATTGAGCTAGAGCATATTTATCGTCAGTCGGACAGGGTTTTTATTGATTTATTGAATAAAGTGCGAGAAAATAAACTCGATGCCCCATCGCTTGAGAAACTCAACAGTCGATACATAAAAGGCTTTAGCCCAAACGAAAACGACGGCTACATTACCCTGACCACACATAACTACCAGTCGCAGCAAATTAACAACGCACAACTGGCAAAGCTTTCAGGCAAGCTGCACTCCTTCCCTTGCAAAACCGAAGGCAGCTTCCCTCCCCTTGCCTACCCGGCCGACGAGGTGTTGGAAATAAAAAATAATGCCCAGGTTATGTTTGTCAAGAACGACACCAGTGTTGAAAAACGATTTTACAACGGCAAAATTGGAAGAGTAGTAAGAATAAACGACAAAACCATTGAAGTAAGTTGTCCGGGCGATATTGAAACCATTAAGGTTGAGCAGACTACCTGGGAAAATACAAAATACACCCTCGACGAAAAAACCGGTGAAATTACCGAAACCATTGAAGGCACCTTTACCCAATATCCTTTGAAGTTGGCTTGGGCAATAACCATTCACAAAAGCCAGGGCTTAACTTTCGAAAAAGCAGTAATTGATGCACACCAGTCGTTTGCCCACGGGCAGGTTTATGTGGCGCTTAGTCGCTGCAAAACCCTCGAAGGGCTTGTGCTTAGCACTCCGCTCGAAAGCTCAAGTGTAATAAGCGACAATACAGTAAGTGGTTTTACTAGCGGAATTGAACAAAACCAGCCCGATGAAATTGCACTGGAAAAAGCACGTTGCAAGTTTGAAATTCAGTTGTTTCACGAGCTTTTCGATTTTGCTCCTATTCTCAGGAATATTCAATATATTTTAAAAATATGGAATGAAAATGCTTCGAGCCTGATGGGTTCACTGCCAGAAATTCTGATTCAAATTATGGTTTCGCTTCAACAGCAGTTAATTGACGTTTCCAACAAATTCACTGCACAAGTGCAAAGTTTAATTCACACCCATGGAAACACAGAGAAAAATGAAATACTGCAAGAACGCTTAAAAAAAGCATCCGATTATTACCTCAATCAAATTAATGCAATTATTGAAACACCCTTTGAAAAATCGGGTTTTGAGACAGACAATAAAGCCATTCGTAAAAAAATTACCGATGCCTTATTGCGCTTTGAGCAGGAAATAGATATCAAGAAAGCCTGTTTGCTATCGCTGAAAAATGGCTTCGACCTAAAAGATTATCTCGATGCACGTGCCAAAGCGGCAATCGAAAAGCCCGAGTCGAAAAGCAAAAGCAAACGTGCTTCCGTTAACGTGCTTTATCCCGATTTTTACGAAATATTGCTCAAATGGAGAAGTTCCAAAAGCGATGAAACCGGCCTCGACGAATCGAAAGTGCTGAGTCAACGAGTTATGGCAGGCATAGCCGACAAATTACCCGTAACCGCCAAGGGACTTAAAGCCGTGAAAGGAATGGGGGGTAAAAAAATGGAACTTTTCGGACAAGACTTACTTTCATTGATTATAAAATACCGAAGCGAAAAGGGAATGGAAGTGCCTCAAAATGTGGCTCAGGAGATAACGTATGCCGGACTAAATACCAAAGAAATCAGCCTTAAAATGTTTCACGAAACCCGTTCGATAGCCGATGTGGCAAAACGCCGAAACTTTGCGGAGTCAACAATTGAAGGACATTTAGCTCACTTTGTTGAAAATAACTCACTCAATATATTTGAGGTGTTGAACGAAGCACGGTACAACACAATAGCACAAGCCATAAATGACAATAACCAAGGCTCCTCGGTCGACATTAAAAATAAACTAGGAGCACAATACAGCTATGGCGAAATTAAAATGGTAATGTCGCATTTACGAAAGTAAGGACTTCCGGATTTCAATTTCGCGGGTTCGCAAGGAGTCTTTGTAAGTATTGTGCGCATTTATTTTGTCGATACTCAAATCGGAATCGGTGTTTTGTTCCCAGCGTCTGCATAAATAAACCGGTTCGTAAATACGGCCAATTTTGTAAGTGCGACTAATGGCAAGTGCTACTGCATAATCTTCGCCATAGCTCACATTGGGGAAGGAAATTTGTCTAATAATAGGTGTGAAAAAAGCACGAGGTGCGCCAAGTCCGTTAATTCGCAGGGCATTATTAGGGCCGTTCTCGTCGGTCCACTCACGATGATCAATTATTCCCGGCGGAATTTCTTCCAAATTGTAATTCACCATTCGATAACTTCCAATTACCATGGCGCATTTTTCTTCATAAAACTTATCCACAACGGACTGTAAGGTATGCTCATTCAAATACAAATCGTCGCTATCGAGCTGAACCGAAAAACGACCGCAGTTTGGGTGGTTTACTCCTTCATTCCAGCAGCCTCCAATACCAAGCCCTTCCTCCGACGGAATATGATGCACTACCTCATTGGAAGTATATTGTTTAATAAGTTCCGAAGTGCCGTCGCTTGAGTAATTGTCAACCACTATTACATTGAAATTAAACGAGGTTTTCTGTTTCAATACCGAATCAATGGCCTGCCCTATTGTTTTAACCCTATTGAGCACCGGTATAATTACCGTAGCTTCCACATCGAATTTTTGCTCGTTAAAATTTACAGTTTGAAAGGGAGGCTTTACCAAAGCACCAATCTCGGATAAATGATGTGTCGCTGCCTGCTCCATTTCAATTTGCCGTTCCCGGTTTCGGGCATCCACATAATCGAACTGCTTTTGTCCCGAAACACGCTTGTCGGGTTCGTGATAAACATAGCTTGCAGCGCTAAAACGAAACGGCATTGCGCTGCGTGTGCACCACAAGCGGAAACTATACCAAGCGGCATAAATGTAATTCGCCTTGCATTGCTCCAGGAAGTTTTTAAGTGCTTCTGTTTTCACAAGCACCAAGGCTCCAAAGTCGAAATCGTCGCGTATGCTGCCTGTTTGGTACTCAATAGTCGGAATTGTTTTCGTGTTACCTCTTTCCAAACTTTCGGGAACTTTGTATTGGTGCGAATAGCTTAATTTGCAGTCTTTGGCGCGGGCTTCGTCAATCCAATCTTTCACATCAATATACTCAACATCAACCTTTCCTGCTTTCGTTTTAAAAAAGAAGTATTGAGTAGTTACCGTGTCGGCAATTTGTTGCAATACAGAAATGCTTTCGGGCTGCGAAGTTTCAAAATCGACTTGTTTTAAGCTTTCGTTTTCGGGAATATAAATGCTGGTTTTACTCATCGTATTCTTATTTTTAAAGGCCCCAGAGGCTCGCTTTCGTGATGATGTTTATCGAGTACTGTAATCCATAAAAAATGTTTTTTACCCGGAGTAAGCGACAATTCGTCCACCTCGACACGAGAATTTGGAGTAAACTGAATCCTGTTTTGTGCTTCAACAATACGGGTTTCGTTTTTCGAATTTGTTTTGTATATCAAGTATCCCAAATGGTCTTCGGCTTGTGGGTTTCTTCTTCGATGTACAATTTGAATTTCGTTTTTACGGAACAAGCCTGAAAACTTGACCCGGTCGGGTTCGGGTGGAGGTGAATTCTCAATCCAGGGCATAAGAGGCAATAGCGCCGGATAAGCATAAATATCGTCAATAAGCCGGTTTTGAAAACCGTGAGGATTCATTTCCAGAAAACGCATACGGAAATAGGCATTTCCCGAAATGTTTCTGATTCGGCGTGAAATATAAACCTGCTCGGGCAATTCTTCTACATTTTGCCAAGGTGTTGTTCGCCCTTCGGCTGCTTTGTAAAGGGCGTGTCCAATGTACATGTGACGGCCAAAAGCACGTTCGCTCCACCAGTTGGCCAAAGTGATATAATCAACCGCCGGATGCCCGATTTCCCAATACAGTTGCGGAATAAGATAATCAATCCATCCGCGTTGCTGCCATTTTATTACGTCGGCATACAGGTTGTCGTAGTTTGTATTTCCGGCTGTGGTTACTGAACCAATAACTTCGTCGTATTCGTTGTAGTTTTTCCATACACCAAAAGGGCTTATTCCGAATTTCACTTTGGGCTTTATGGTTTTTATGGTTTGACTTAGCATTTGAATTATGAGATCCACGTTATCGCGCCGCCAGTCTTCTTTTTGCTTTTGCTCATACCCTCTGCTATGCATTTTAAACGATAATGTATCGGGAAAAAGGGTGCGGGCAATGGGATACGGATAAAAATAGTCGTCGAAATGTATAGCATCCACATCGTAATTCCGAACTACTTCGGCCACTACTTCGTTCAAATAATGACGTACCTCGGGAATGCCGGGATCTAAGTACTGCTGATTTCCATAGGTAACTACCCAGTCAGGCTTACGCACTGCAATATTCCGCGACGAATAAACTGTTGTTAGGTTTTGGCTTAATCTGAAAGGGTTCATCCAGGCATGAAGTTCCATGCCGCGCATGTGGCACTGTTCGATTATGAATTGCAGCGGATCCCAGTTTTGAGGCGGAGCCTGACCTTGAATGCCGGTAAGCCAATGCGACCAGGGTTCGGTTTCCGACTTATAAAACGCATCTCCGGCCGGCCTTATTTGAAAAATTACCGCATTGAAATGCAGTTTCTCAAGAGTGTTGAGCATCGAAATAAGCTCTTCTTTTTGTTTCTCAACAGGCATGCCCGGTGCCGAGGGCCAGTCTATATTATTGACAGTAGCTATCCACATTCCCCTAAACTCACGTTTGGGATGAGTTGCTCCGGCTTCGGTGGCGAGAAAAAAAGCTGCCGTAAAAATCAGAAAAAAGATGTTTTTATGCATTCAAATTGATTTATTATAGATGTAAAAATAATAACAATTGGAATCATTGCAATCAATATATACTTTTGCCGTGCGTAAAAACGACGAATTAACAAAATCTTGTCAAAAAGAACTGAAAAATGAGTGCACAAAATAATTTTACAAATTGGATAATCAACCACGATAGCAGCAAACTGTTCATTGCTTTGTACATTGGGCTGTCTGTTTTTCTTTCCATTTTCATCAGCCTATTTTGGCTTGTTGCTGTCGTGCTAGTGCATTTTGCTTTTGAAATAATCAGTAATCGTTACAGGAAAATGTCGTGGCTTGAAACTTGGAAAGAAAGTGCACACGAACTAAAACTCGATTTTGTTTTGGTGCTTTTTGCTTTGTGGCTGGCAGTATATATCGACATGATTTTTGGCGTGGCCGGTATTGGAGCCGGAGCTCGTGGAGTGGCTCAGGCAGGAGCTCGTTTTGCCGGCTGGCAGCGAATTATCAGAGGTGTGCTACTTTCGGTCGACGATGTGTTCCAAGTAATTAAGTCGGTTTTTAAGTACAAAAAACGAAATGCTAACAAAAACAAAAAAATTACACCTGAGCTATCCGATAATGATGAAGAAAAGAAAGGCGGAAGCTCAAGAGTACTCGATATCATACTCAATGTTGTAGGTATTCTCTTTATTTTACTCCTGCTTTTTTCGCCCTTTATTACCGATAAAACCATTGCTGAAGTTTTCAACATACTGGCCAACGATCTTCATCCCTTTCCCAGATAAGTGCGAATAGAGTGTAGTATTTATTTTCTATTTTTGAATAATGGATCAGAACTCATTACTTAACAGAAACTTCAAAACGGAATTTACATTCAGCACTTCGCGCAGCAGCGGACCCGGAGGGCAGAATGTAAATAAAGTGAATACGAAAGTTGAGCTGAGGTTTAATGTGGAAAAATCCTTGCTGCTGTCCGATTTAGAAAAACACAAAATTACAAGCAAACTTAAAAACCGCATCAACAGTGACGGAGAGATGATTGTAATGTCGCAGGACAGCCGTTCGCAGTTAAAAAACAAAGAAGATGCAATAGATAAGTTTTACCAGCTAATTGCCATGGCCTTAAAACCGGTAAAAAAGCGAAAAGCAAGTAAGCCCAGCCGTTCGGCCATTGAGAAACGATTAAGATTGAAAGAAGTAAAGAGCAAAAAAAAGGAGCTACGCCGTCGTCCCGACTTGTAAGCCCCTTTTATCCTTATCCTTTATCAATTAGCTTACCACAAGTGGTGAACCAATTTTTTAATCCTTTCATCGTATATTTTTTCCACTGCTTGCTTTTGTTCAGTGCTTAATGGACTTAAGCCCGAGGCCTGGATATTACCTTTTAATTGATCCACATTCGATGCACCTGGTATTACCGTGCTGATTTCGTTGAACGATAAAATCCAGCGTAAGGCAACTTGTGCAAGCTCTTCGCCCGGGAATATCTTTTTCAGTTCTTCAACTGCTTCAATGCCGGTGTTATAATCGATACCCGAAAAGGTTTCTCCTTTATCGAAAGCTTCGCCATTGCGGTTAAAGGTTCGGTGATCGCCGGGCAAGAAAGTAGTTTCCTTCGAGAACTTACCACTCAGCAAACCACTTGCAAGCGGTACGCGGGCAATTACACCAATGTTGCGTTTTTTCACCTGTTCAAAAAACAATTCGGCCGGACGCTGCCTGAACATGTTGAAAATAATTTGAACGGTATCTACATTATCGTATTCAATGGCTTTTAATGCCTCTTCCACTTTTTCAACACTAACTCCCAGCTTTCTGATTTTTCCTTCGGAGATGAGCTTGTCAAATTCTGCAAAAATCCCGGGGCGGTAATACACCTCGCCTGGTGGGCAGTGTAGCTGAATTAAATCGATGGTTTCGATGTCCATTCTTTTCAAACTATCCTCAACAAACCCTCGCAAGGCAGCCGGGGTGTAGTTTTCGTTGGTATGCGGGTTTATTTGCCTTCCACACTTGGCAGCTACATAAATTTGCTCCGAACGGCTTCGAAGCAAACGGCCAACAGCACGTTCGCTCTCACCAATTTCATTGCCGTAAACATCGGCAGTATCGATAAAATTTATGCCATTGTCAACTGCGGCATTCAATATTTTGTCGGCATTTTTATCGTCAAATGGGGCTCCCCATTTCCCGCCAACTTGCCAGGTACCTAAACTAATTTCGGATATTTTAAATCCGGTACGTCCTAATTTTCTGTATTGCATGTTATTAATAGTTAGATGAATTTTGTGAAATGATAAAGCAAAGCTAAACCAAATCATCAACAATTTCAAAATATCATCTTTTTATTTTATCGGCTTCAAAGCATTGGTTTTGTTGATAAAAATAAACGAATCGTAGCGATGTGTGAAATAGGTGGGCACATAATTTCCCGTTTCGTTACGCGGGTTGTAAACCACACCAATAGCCCTGTGCCCAATATACTGTCCAAACAGTGAATGTGCCCTGTCGGCTTCGTCAAAAAGCAATAGAAATGCAGGCTCCCCTACCTGATTCAAAGCATATTCGATACTCTCGTTGTGCGCCCTCGGAACATTCATGATTTGCATTGTATTGCCCCACTGCGAACCGGCATTTACCCTGCCACTGTATGTTCCAAAACCGTTAATGAAAACATTGTTACTGCCAAGTTCTTGCCTGCTTAAACTGCCAATATTCACCATTCCGTGCGATGCCATGGTGGTTGCCCGTGCATCGCCAACATGCGTATTGTGTGCCCAAACTATGCCTTTGCTGTCGGTACCATACAATTCTAACAAGCGCTTCACCGAAAACCACATATGCTCTGCCCTGCTGTTCCATGATGGTGAACCTCCCCGAACGGCCAGCCTGAAATAATCTTCGGCATTTTTTACCACCAATGCATTCTGTTTGGCCCTGAAATGCTGTGCTTTCTGCTCAGCATCGATTTCTTCACCCAAATTTGCCATTAATTCAAGCAAGGCCTTCAATTCATCTTCGCAGGAAAAATTACCCGAAGCCGTAGCACGTGCATAAGCCCACTCGTCGCGGTCGAAACGCTCGAAACAGGCAAGTTTTGCAGCTATTTGTTCAGAATACTCAGGGAAATACAATTCGGCATAAGCCAACAAATCGTCAATAGCTTCCCATTGGCCGTACACATCCATGCCATAAAAACCTACCTTTTCATCATCGGGTAGTTTACTGTTGTACTCGCGCATCCACTCAACAAGGTCGGCAACCGTGGTATTTCCCCACATCCATTCGGGCCAGCGACTAAAGTCTTTCATGGCCTCTACAGCCGATGCAGGTGCGCCGGGTAAACTTTTCACGTATTTGTTCAGGCGGTACAGCGAAGCCCAATCGCCCTCTACGGCAATAAACGAAAACCCGTGTTCAACAATGAGGCGTTTCGAAATTTCTGCCCTCCATTCATAGTATTCCAGCGTTCCATGCGAAGCTTCGCCCAGTAAAACCAGTTTTCGTTTTCCTGCCTCTGCTATAAGCGGACTTAACTCAGCAGAAGTATTAAGCGTGATTGCTTTGGATGACAGATAGTCAACAATAGCAGCAGTTTGCTGTGCATGACTGAAATTTAAAAATACTATTAAAAAAAGAAACTGAAATGATATAATCTTCTTCATTGTATTATTTTTAAGGTTTATAGAAACTCGAATGATTACATGAAAACGTTATCAGATAGACAAACA